>CAMBSX010000032.1 GCA_945870655.1 Chthoniobacter flavus
CGGGAGGCGGCTGTGCGCCGCGGACCATGGAAGTGGATTTCCGCCCCCCACCGGGAAGGCGGGGTCGCTCTCTTCAACGTTGTGGAGGATCCTTCCGAAAGGAACAACCTCCTTGCCGAGCATCCCGACATCGCCGCCTCACTCGAAAAGGAGTTCGCTGACTGGAACAAGACACTCGCCGATCCCAAGTGGGTCACCCTTACTCCCGAAAAGTCAGCTCAGTGAAGCTGTCTTTTCTTGGAATTCTGCCAAAGATGGTGCCAGTACATGACCGATAAGCATACCCGCGGACTCTGATCAGGCGCTATTAAGCGCTCCGCTACGCGGGGCTGTTCATTGGACGGGGATAGTGCGGACCTGGTGGGACTTTCTGAAACGGGCCGGCGAGAGGTGGGCGGCAGTAGTCGCGGACGCAGTGAGGATGTCAGTCACGGCATGACTAAATAGGCGCGGTGGCGGGCGGGAGACGGGGTGAAAAGCCCAGGAGGGCGGAGGCGGCTGCTTGCAGAGCCCTAGTAAACGCTTTGCGCGGAGGGAGTGGAGGTGTAAAAGTGCGGCTCGTTTTTATGAAGATAACTTGTCTCGGCGCAGGCTACGTAGGCGGTCCGACCATGGCGATGATCGCGGCGAAATGCCCGGACATCGAAGTGACCGTGGTCGACCCGAACGAGGCGCGTATTGCCGCGTGGAATTCTGATGAGCTTCCGGTCTATGAACCGGGCCTCGACGGCTTGGTCCGGGAGGCCCGGGGGCGCAATCTGCATTTTCACACGGACGTGAAAGCAGCGATCAAATCCGGTGAAATCATTTTCGTCTGTGTCGGCACCCCGACCAAAAACTACGGGATCGGTGCGGGGCGGGCGGCAGATCTGCGTTACATCGAGAGTGCGGCGCGCATGATCGCGGAGGTGGCTGATACCCCGAAAATCATCGTGGAGAAAAGCACGATTCCGGTGAAGACAGCCGAGGCCATGTTGACCATTTTGCGCTCGAATTCGCCGCATGGCAGTTTCGAGGTTCTTTCCAATCCCGAGTTTCTCGCGGAGGGCACTGCCGTGGCCGACTTGCAGAATCCGGACCGCATCCTCATCGGCGGGGAGCGCACGGCCGAGGGTCAGGCCGCCGTGCGGAAACTGGCCGATATTTACGCCCGCTGGGTGCCCCGCGAGAAAATCATCATGTCGAACTTGTGGTCGTCCGAACTTTCCAAACTGGTCGCCAATGCTTTTCTCGCGCAGCGTATTTCTTCGATCAACTCGATCTCCGCGCTTTGCGAAGCAACGGGGGCGGATGTCGACGAGGTGGCCCACGCCATCGGACAAGACTCCCGCATCGGACCGAAATTCCTCAAGGCCTCTGTGGGATTCGGCGGGTCGTGTTTCCAGAAGGACATCCTTAACTTGGTTTACCTCTGTGAGCACTTCGGTCTTCCTGAGGTGGGGGCCTATTGGGAAAGCGTGGTGCAGATGAACGATTGGCAAAAGGGACGCTTCACCCGCCAGATCGTGCGCACTCTTTTCAACACGGTGTCCGGCAAGCGCATCGCCGTTCTGGGTTTTGCTTTCAAAAAGGATACCAACGACACGCGGGAGTCGGCCGCCATATCGGTGGTGCGCGGACTGCTGGAGGAAAATGCCACCGTCGTGGTCTACGACCCGAAAGTCCCCGCCGGGGATATCCGGCGTGACGTGCTGGGCGACAGCAAGGAGGATCCGCGGTTGCTTGTCGCCGGCAGCGCCGCTGCCGCAGCCGGCGGTGCCCACGCCCTGGCTGTGCTCACCGACTGGGACGAATTCAAGTCACTCGATTTTGCCAAGATCTATGATGGCATGCACAAGCCGGCCTTTGTTTTCGACGGCCGTAACGTTTTACCGCGGAAGGAGCTGCAGGATTTGGGCTTCAAGGTTTTTGCCATTGGCAAGCCGGCCGCGGTCTGAAAAGCACGCATCATGAGAATTCTTATCACCGGCGGGGCTGGGTTTCTCGGGTCGCACCTTTGCGACCGTCTCATCGCCCAGGAGCATGATGTCCTTTGCCTGGACAACTTTTTCACCGGGCGCAAAAAGAACATCGAACATCTTCTCGGCCATCCGCGCTTCGAATTGATCCGCCATGATGTTATCGACCCGTTCAAGTTCGAGGTCGACCGCATTTACAACTTGGCCTGCCCGGCCTCGCCTCCGCATTACCAATACAATCCGATCAAAACGACCAAGACATCCGTGATGGGTGCGATCAATTGCCTCGGCTTGGCCAAGCGGGTCAAAGCCCGGGTCTTTCAGGCTTCGACCTCGGAAGTTTACGGCGATCCCACCGTCCACCCGCAACCCGAGAGTTACTGGGGCAACGTGAACCCGATCGGCCGCCGTTCGTGCTATGACGAGGGCAAGCGCTGTGCCGAGACCCTTTTCTTCGACTACCATCGGGAAAACGGCGTGGACATTCGTGTGGTCCGCATTTTCAACACTTACGGCCCGCGCATGAATCCCGACGACGGGCGTGTCGTCTCCAATTTCATTGTGCAGTCCCTGCGGGGGGAAGACATCACCGTTTACGGCGATGGATCGCAGACGCGGTCCTTCTGCTATGTCGACGATCTGATCGAGGGTTTCCTCCGGCTGATGGAGCAGGAGAAGACGGTCGGTCCGGTCAACATCGGCAATCCCGGCGAGTTCACCATGCTGGAATTGGCCGAACTGGTTCTGAAAAAAGTCGGCGGCAAGTCGAAAATTGTCCATCAGGACCTGCCGGCTGATGACCCGAGGCAGCGGCAACCCGACATTTCGCTGGCCAAAAAGTACCTCGGGTGGCAGCCCGCCGTGAGCTTGGAGCAAGGAATCGAGAAGACGATCGATTACTTCCGCCAAGAATTTGCCGGGTAAGAGACCGGCCGGTTCCCGGCCCGAACCAGTCTTTGGCGGCAGCACGGTCCCCGGCTACTTACGGCTTCCATCCTGGCGCTCCCGTGCAAACATCCGCCGATGCTGACCAAGGTCTATTCCGCTGCCCTCCACGGTGCTGATGCCCAGGAGGTGGAGATCGAGGTCAACGAGGGAAGCGGCGATCCTAAGGTCATTATTGTCGGATTGCCCGACGCTGCGGTGAAGGAGAGCAAAGACCGGGTGACCACCGCCATGGCGAACAGCGGCTACCGTTGGCCCCGCGGACGCACCACGATCAATTTGGCCCCCGCCGACATCAAAAAAGAGGGTCCCAGCTTCGATCTCCCCATCGCCCTCGGCATGCTGGCCATCGTGCAAGGGCGGGACCTGCCGCGTTTGGCTGATTGCTGCATCGCCGGAGAACTTGCTCTGGATGGCGCGGTGCGTTCGGTCAAGGGTGTCCTGCCCATCGCTCTCGAGGCTCGCCGGCGGGGCAAGCCCGTGCTCATCGTCCCGGCGGAAAACGCCGATGAGGCTTCCGTGGTCCAGGGGCTGTCTGTGCATGGGGTGCGTAATCTGCGGGAGTGCTTTGAGTTCCTCGAGGGACAGAGGAAGATTCCTCCGACGGTCTCGGACTTGGATACCGTCTTCCACCGCAACCAGCAGTTCGACGTGGATTTTGCCGATGTGAAGGGTCAGGCCGGGGTCAAGCGCGCCCTCGAGGTAGCCGTGGCGGGCGGACACAACCTGCTCGTCCTCGGCTCGCCCGGGGCGGGCAAGAGCATGCTGGCCAAGCGCATTCCGACCATCATGCCGGCCATGACTCTCGAGGAGGCGATTGAAACAACCAAGATCCACAGCGTGTGTGGACTCCTGGCCGGAAAGCACAATTTTATCGCGATCCGTCCGTTCCGCTCCCCGCACCACACCATCTCCGATGTCGGGCTGCTTGGCGGCTCGACCAATCCGTCTCCCGGCGAGGTCAGCCTGGCGCATCACGGCGTCCTCTTCCTCGATGAGTTGCCGGAATTCCGGCGGGGTACGTTGGAAGTCCTGCGTCAACCGCTCGAGGACCGCTGTGCTGTCATCTCCCGTGCGGCCGGTACCATGACCTTTCCCGCGGACATCATGCTCGTGGCTGCGATGAACCCTTGTCCGTGCGGCTATTACGGCCACCCGAAGCGCGAGTGCCGCTGTCCGCAGGGACAAATCGAACGCTACCGGCAGCGGGTTTCCGGCCCGCTCCTGGACCGCATCGATATCCACATCGAAGCGCCACCAGTGGATTATAACGAACTCACCTCGAGCGCGTCGGAAGAAGGTTCCGCGACGATTCGGGCGCGGATTGAAAAGGTCCGCGCGCGGCAGGCCGCGCGGTTCGGCGACACGTTGAAACCTGCCTTGAATGCGCGCATGCAACCGCGTCACATGCGCGAGTTCTGCCAAATTTCTGCCGGTTGCCACGCGTTGCTCAAGCACGCCATGGAGGATCTGCACCTCAGCGCGCGGGCCCACGACCGCATTCTCAAGGTCGCCCGGACGATCGCGGATTTGGCGGAGGCGGAGGGCATCGGCGAGGACCACCTGCTCGAGGCGCTGCAATACCGCAGCTTGGACCGGTCGGTCATGATGTAAGGGCGGCGCGGCTTTCCGCTCGGTTTTTCACGGCAAAGGGCCCCCGTCGGATGGGAAGGTTAGGAGGGGCAATCTCTGCGGACCAACACCGGTTCTGAAGCGCCCCCCCACACACATTTGCCCCTGCCGCAAATTAAATTGAACGATCGTTTGGAATGTCTGTCAGAATTGATGACAGATAAATCCCAATACCACCAAATACCATGGAATCTCCTGACAATAATATCGGTCTCTATCTGCGTGAGATAAGCCAAGTGCCCCTCTTGAGCCCTCAAGACGAGGTCAAGCTGGCCGGGCAGATCAAGCGTGGCAACAGAAAGGCCCGTGAGAAGATGATCACAGCCAATCTCCGTCTTGTGGTCAAGATTGCCCACGACTTCGGCAACTACGGGCTTCCCCTTTTGGACCTCATTTCCGAGGGCAATATCGGTTTGATGAAAGCGGTGGAGCGTTTCGACCCGAAAAAGGGGGGCAAGCTGAGCACTTATGCATCTTGGTGGATCAAGCAATCGATCAAGCGCGCCCTAGCCAACCAGAGCAAGACCATCCGGTTGCCCGTTCACCTCGTGGATAAAATCGGCAAAATCCGCCGCGTTGCCGCGCAAATGACCGAAGAACTCGGCCATGAACCGACCACGGAGGAACTGGCCGAGGAGTTGGGCTTGCCCGTGGCCAAAGTTGCCCACCTCAAAAATGTGGCGGTGCGCCCGGCTTCGCTCGACGCCAAGATCAGTGCCGATGATGATACCGCCTTCGGCGACCTGGTGGGCGACGACCGCGCCGAGGACCCCTTCGAAGCGTTGCGCGACAAGGACCTTCAGGACGAGGTCGGCGATTTACTCGATGTCCTTGACCCGCGCGAACGCAAGATCATCGCCTTCCGCTTCGGACTGGATGGTGGCCGGGAGCGCACGCTCGAGGAAGTCGGGCATAAGTTCGGTGTAACGCGGGAGCGCATCCGGCAACTTCAGAATATTGCTCTGCTCAAAATGCGCAAGGCCTTGCGCAAACGCGAGGAACTTAACCTTCCCGAACCCCAAACGGTGTAACCCGCGTGGTCGGGATAAGATTTGGTGGGGCCGGGCCCGCCGGGTTTACCTGGTGGGCCCGGTTAGGTTTTGGCCCGGGCTTTGTTGCCGATTGTGCGCCGATTACCGGCCTTCAGGGCACAATACGCAGTTGCACCGACTCGTGCCTGCGGTCGCCGTCGAGGATGTCGGTCACAACCACGAGGTGATCGCCGGGCTCGGCCAAGCCCTTGAGCAATAGTGCGGTCTCGGCGGCAAAGACGTTCTTGTCCGGTTCGGCCACGAAACCCATCCGTTGGGCGTGCACGCCGTAGAGCAGGGCGAGGCGACGGCAGACCCGTTCGTCGGGGGTGAAGGCGAAAATGGGCGCATGCAACGGGCGCAAGTGCGACACGTACAGGGCCATCGTTCCCTGGAAGGTGAAAACCACCATCTTGGCTTGGGGAAAGTTGTTGGCCAACGAAACGGCCGCCGCCACGGTTTTCTGCCGGGCCCCGTCGATGACGGCCTCGGCTGCGAAACCCGCCCCGCCGCTGCGCTCGATGCGCCGGGCCACGCGGTCGAAGGTTTCCACGCATTGCACCGGGTATTTTCCCACGCTGGTCTCACCGCTGAGCATGATGGCGTCCGCCTGCTCGTATACGGCGTTGGCCACGTCGGTTATCTCCGCGCGGGTCGGAAGGGGGTTGGTGATCATCGACTCGAGCATGTGGGTCGCAACGATGACCGGTTTGCCGACTTGCAGGCAGGTTTTGACGATGCGGCGTTGGATGATGGGAAGTTCTTCCATCGGGCATTCAATCCCGAGGTCCCCGCGGGCCACCATCACGGCATCCGCGGCTTCGATGATCTCTTTGACGTGCTTCACCGCGTGCTGGTCCTCGATTTTGGCGATGATGTGGGCGTCGCTTCCGAGGCGCTTCAATTCGGCCCGCATGGCCTCGACATCGGAGCGCTCGCGGCAGAAGCTCAGGGCGAAATAATCCACCTCAGTCTCCACCCCGACGACAATGTCTTTGAGGTCCTTTTCCGTCATGGGGGGCAGGTTGACTTTCACTCCCGGCAAATTGATGTGGCGTCTCGAGCCGAGCACGCCCTGGGTCAGCACCTCGCATTGCACGCGGTTTTCTTTCTTGGCCAGGACCTTCATGTGGATGTTCCCGTTGTCCACCATGACGACGTCCCCGTCGTGAATGTCGTCGATCAGGCCGTCATAGTTCACGTCCACCGAATAGTGCTCCTCGCTTTTGGCTCCGCGAACGGTGAATTCCACCACGTCCCCCGGGTGCAGATCCAGATTGGTGGCCACGTCGCCGGTGCGGATGGCGGGGCCCTGGGTATCCATCATGATGGCGATGTTGGCCGAAGTTTGGCGCGCCACCTCGCGGATGCGCGGGACAACGGACCGGACCCATTCGTGGGTGCCATGGCTCATGTTCAACCGGAAGACATTGGCGCCGGCAGCGATGAGACGGGCGAGCACCTCCGCTGAGTCGGTGGCTGGCCCTAGGGTACAGATAATCTTAGTTTTGCGCATGGGAAAGGAAAGACAGGCAGGCAGGGAGTGGCAAGAGGAACTTGCCTTGAGGTGAATTCAAGCTTGCCGACAGACAGTGCCGGAGATTTCTTGGAAGGTCATGCACGATCCGTTTGCCGCACTGGAAAAATTCACGCCCGCGCCCGGGCGCGAGGGAGTCTTTTATTCACTGCCCCGTCTCGAGTCCGCCGGACTGGGCCAGGTCTCCAGGCTGCCGGTCAGCATCCGCATCGTTCTGGAGTCCGTGCTCCGCAACTGCGACGGGCGCAAAGTGCGTGAACAGGATGTGAGAATGCTGGCTGCCTGGTCTGCGAAGAAGCCGGCGGCCGAGGAGATTCCCTTCGTGGTCGCCCGTATTGTGCTGCAGGATTTTACCGGCGTGCCGCTGCTGGTCGACTTGGCCGCCATGCGCAATGCCGTCGCCGCGGCGGGGAAGGATCCTGCCATGATCGAGCCACTGGTTCCGGTCGACCTGGTCGTCGATCACTCCGTTCAGGTGGACTTTTTCGGAAGCGCCGATGCTTTGCGACTCAACCTTGATATGGAATTCAAGCGCAACCGCGAACGTTATCAATTTCTCAAGTGGGGTCAGCAGGCCTTCAAGACGTTCGGTGTGGTCCCGCCGGGTATCGGCATCGTCCACCAGGTTAATCTCGAGTATCTCGCCAAGGGGGTACTCTCGCAGTCCGCGGACGGACGCGAACTTTACTACCCGGACACCCTGGTCGGCACCGACTCGCACACCACCATGATCAATGGTCTCGGCGTGGTCGGCTGGGGAGTGGGCGGCATCGAGGCGGAGGCTGGCATGTTGGGTCAGCCCGTTTATTTCCTCACCCCGGAAGTGGTTGGAGTGAACCTCACCGGGCGTCTGCGCGAGGGCGTCACCGCTACGGACCTCGCCCTGCATGTCACCGAATTGCTCCGCAAGACCAAAGTGGTCGGCAAATTCGTCGAATTCTACGGGGAAGGCGCCGCTTCGCTCCCGCTGCCCGACCGCGCGACGATTGCCAACATGGCGCCGGAATATGGTGCGACCATGGGCTATTTCCCGGTCGACTCCGAGTCGGTGAACTACCTTCGCGGCACCGGACGGACCGACGCGCAATGCGACGCGTTCGAGGCGTACTTCCGGGCGCAGCAGATGTTCGGCATGCCGAGGGCGGGCGACATTGACTACAGCACGGATCTCGAACTTGATCTGGCTTCCGTGCAGCCCGGCGTGGCCGGGCCGAAGCGCCCGCAGGACCGCATCGATTTGCCCGACCTCAAGACCGCTTTCGGCTCCCTCCTCGAGAAGCCGGTGGCCGAGGGCGGTTACAACAAGCCGGCCGGCTCGCGCGGCAAACCGGCGGAAATCAAAGTCGTTGCCCCGCGCTTTGAAATTCCGGCCGACGAAAAAATGCAGGTGGAGGAAATGGAAGACGACCGGCCCACCCCGGACAATGTGCGGGGCCGTGCCGGCCACGGATCCGCCGCCCTCGACCACGGCAGTGTGGTCATCGCCGCGATCACCAGCTGCACGAACACCAGCAACCCAAGCGTCATGCTCGGCGCCGGGCTTCTGGCCAAGAAGGCCGTCGAGCGCGGGCTCCATGTTTCTCCGGCGGTGAAAACCTCGCTGGCCCCCGGTTCCCGGGTTGTGCAGGACTACCTGCATTCCACCGGACTCCAGCCCTATTTGGACCAGCTCGGATTCCAGATCGTCGGCTACGGGTGCACCACCTGCATCGGCAATTCTGGCCCGCTGCCGCAGGCCGTGGAGGAGGCCATTACGAGCCACGACTTGGTGGCGGCCTCTGTGCTTTCCGGCAACCGCAACTTCGAAGCCCGCGTGCACCAGAACGTGAAGGCCAACTTTCTCATGTCACCTCCGCTGGTGGTCGCTTTTGCCCTCGCCGGCCGGGTGGATATCGACCTGACCACCGAGCCGCTCGGGCAGGACAAAGACGGCCGTGACGTTTACCTCCGCGACCTCTGGCCCTCGTTGGAGGAAATCCGTGCCGCCATGCAGTCAGCGCTCAAGCCGGAAATCTTCCGCCGGCTTTACCACGACTTCGCCGAGCAGAATCCCAAGTGGAACGAGGTCCCCGGGTCGGCCGGACAGCTCTACGCCTGGGACGACGAAAGCACCTACATCCAAAATCCGCCGTTTTTCGCCGATTTTTCGATGCAGCCGGGCACGATTGCCGACATCAAAGGGGCTCGTCCGCTCGGCATTTTCGGTGATTCGGTGACGACCGACCACATTTCCCCGGCGGGCGCGATCAAGGCCGCTTCCCCGGCCGGCCGGTATCTGGTCGAGCACGGGGTCGAACCGCAGGATTTCAATAGCTACGGGTCGCGTCGCGGCAATGACCGCATCATGACGCGCGGCACGTTTGCCAACGTGCGGATCAAAAATTTGATGGTCCCCGGGGTGGAGGGTGGAGTGACCAAGTACTTCCACAAGGGCGCGATGGAGGGGGAGGTCATGGCGATCTACGATGCCGCGGCAAAATACAGGACCGACGGCATGCCGCTTGTGGTTCTGGCCGGCCAGGAATACGGCACCGGATCCAGCCGCGACTGGGCCGCCAAGGGGACGATGTTGCTCGGGGTGAAAGCGGTCGTGGCCCAGAGCTACGAACGTATCCACCGCTCGAACCTGGTCGGAATGGGCGTGCTTCCGTTGCAATTTGAAGAGGGAACGAGTGCGCAAACGCTCGGCCTGGACGGATCGGAGACCTTTGACGTGCTCGGACTCTCCGAGGAGGTCAAGCCGCGCCAGAAACTTACCCTGCGCATCACCCCGGCCCATGGCGCTTCCCGGGATATTCCGGTTGTGCTGCGCATCGATACCCCGATCGAGGTGGAATACTACCGCCACGGCGGCATTCTGCCCTTCGTCCTGCGCGAGTTGATCGTGGGGGCGAGGTGAGGAGGCCGGCGTTCATGTCGGGCCAGTGCGGCGGTCGGCTGCCCCCTGTGCTCTTCTGCCCCGTTCGTGATCAGCCCGATTTTAACACTTCGATGAAAGCCTCCTGGGGGATATTGACCCTGCCGATGCTTTTCATCCGTTTTTTGCCTTCCTTCTGCTTCTCGAGAAGCTTGCGCTTGCGGGTGATGTCGCCGCCGTAGCATTTGGCCGTGACGTTCTTGCGCATGGCGCTGACGCTCTCGCGGGCGACAATCTTGCCGCCGATGGCGGCCTGGATGGCGACCTGGTAAAGCTGGGTCGGGATGACCTCCTTCAGCTTGGCCGCGAGTTGGCGCCCGCGCGCTTCAGCTTTGTCGCGGTGGACGATGGAGGAGAACGCATCCACCGGCTCCCCGTTGACCAGGAGGTCGAGCTTGACCAGCTTGTCGGCTCGCGTGCCGGCGTGCTCGTAGTCCATCGAGCCGTAGCCGCGGGTGATGCTTTTTATCTTGTCGTTGAAGTCCACCAAGATTTCGTTGAGCGGCAGCACGCAGGTGAGCATGACGCGGCGTGTGTCGAGCGACTCGGTGTGTTCGAGTTGTCCCCGCTTCTCCATGATGAGCTGCATGAGCGGCGAGATGTATTCGTTCGGCACCATGATGAAGCACTTGACGATCGGCTCGCGGATTTCCTCGATGACGCTGAAGTCGGGAAGATACTCCGGGTTGTCCACGTGGAGAACGTCGCCGTTGGTTTTCACCACCTCATAAATGACCGAAGGATAAGTCGCGATGATATCCATGTCGTATTCCCGGCGCAGCCGCTCCAAGATGATTTCCATGTGGAGCAGGCCGAGGAACCCGCAGCGGAAGCCAAAGCCGAGGGCGACGCTGCTTTCAGCCTGGAAGACGAACGACGAGTCGTTGATCTGCAGTTTCGCCATGGCGGACTTGAGATGTTCGAAATCCGCGGTGTTGATCGGATAGACGCCGCTGAAAACCATCGGCTGGATTTCCTGGAATCCGGGGAGCGCCTCGGTCGCGGGGAAGCGGGTGCCGGTGAGCGTGTCCCCGATCTTGATTTCGCTCGATGTCTTGATGTTGGCGATCACGTAACCCGTATCGCCAGGAGAGAGGCTTTCCCTGGCCTCCATCTTCGGGGTGAAGACGCCCACCTCCTTGACCTCGTAAGGCCGGTTGTTGCTCATCATTTTGACCCCGTCGCCCGCTTTGAGCGAGCCGCTCATCATGCGAACGTAGGTGACGACCCCGCGGTAGGAATCAAAGGTCGAGTCGAAGACCAGCCCGCGCACCTTGTCATCGGGCCACTTGGCCGGGGGCGGAATGCGGTGGATGACGGCCTCAAGGATATCCTCGATGCCGATGCCCGCTTTCGCGCTGGCCAGGATGGCTTCACTCGCCGGGATGGCCAGGATGTCTTCCAGCTGCTTTTTCACCGTGGGGATGTCCGCGTTCGGCAAATCGATCTTGTTGATCACCGGGACAATGGTGAGCCCTTGTTTGTTGGCCAGGTGCACGGTTGCGACGGTTTGCGCCTCGACCCCCTGGGCCGCATCGACGATGACCAGCGCTCCTTCGCAAGCGGCGAGAGACCGGGACACTTCGTAGGCGAAATCCACGTGCCCCGGCGTGTCGAGCAGGTTGAGTTTGTATTCTTCCCCGTCCTTCGCCTTGTAACGCATCGCCACGGGATGCATTTTGATCGTGATGCCGCGCTCGCGCTCAAGATCCATGGAGTCAAGCAACTGGTCCTGCTTTTCCCGTTCGGAAATGGTGCGCGTGGTTTCAAGCAGGCGGTCGGACAAAGTTGTCTTGCCGTGGTCGATGTGGGCGATGATGCAAAAATTGCGCGTGTTCCGCATGGCGTGGAACCGCACACTATCCTTGACCCGTGCTCCGGGGTCAAATGCCGCGTGGCCTTCCCGGGTTTGCCCGCCGCGGCAGATTGGTTCATCATGGCGCGATGGATAAAGCGCGGATCCGGAAAGTCGTCATCATCGCCGCCGTGGTTTCCGGCGCCCTCCTTCTGCCGCTCGGGCTCGTCGTTGCCGGGGCCCGCGGCATGTGGAAGGAGCGCGGGGAGCGGCAGGCGGCGGAAGCCCAATTCAGCGAAGCGCTCCGTCAGTCGCTGGAGAAGACGGCCGACGTCATTCTGCCTGTTCCGACCTTGGGCGAGGGGGCAATGGTTGTGGAGTTGCCGATGGATAAACTCGAGGAAGAACTGCAGCGCGTGGTGCGTTTGGCCGCGGGTCTCGGGGGAACGGCCTCCTCGTGGAATGATGGCGGGACGGTGCGGGTGGTGGCCAATGTCCCGTCCAGTGCGGAGGTCCTTTTCCGTGAATCGGTGGAGCGGGGGGTTTACGACCTCAATGCGGCCGGGGAGACCGGCGCCATGGTCATGGTCGAGGTACTGATCAAGCCGGCCGCCCCGAAAAAAAAGCCGAAGAAGTAAAAGCCGTCGCCGTCCGCTTCAAGGTTTCCGTTTTGCGGCCACCCCGAAGATCTGTGCGCTGTAAGGCGCCAGGCTGACCGGCCTTGTCTTGCCGGTGGCGCTGTTCGGGTCGGCCGACAGGCCGGTGAAACCCTCCCCGTATTGTGGGTCGTCGGTGTTGACCAGCAGTTGCCAATCCGCGTCGCGCGGAAAGACAAGGGGCATGTCCTCCACAGCGTCTGGCGAGAAATTAACCGCCACCACGAGGTCCTCGTCCGGTCGCCCGGGAAGGTAACGGCGGTAGACCAGCAGTTGTTTTGCCGTGTCTTCCTCCAGGATGCGGATGCGGGTGTCCTGCAAGGCGCCGCTTCGCCCATCCAGGTTGCGCCGCAAATGAATGAGGTCCCGGAAAAGCTTGGACGACCTCGCCGCGACGTCCCCGCGGCCCCAATCCAGCGGATTCGAGTCGTGGAATTCCGCTTCCTCGAGCAGTTCCTGTCCCATGAAAATCAGGGGTACGCCCGGTGCGGTGAGGGTGAGAACGGCGGCCAAGGCGCTTTTTCGCCGCGCGGCCAGACCCAGCGGGGCATCTTGGTCGGCATCGGTGATGAGGCGTCTTTTTTGATTGAGGCGTCCGGTTTCATCGTGGTTTTCCGTGTAGACCACGCGGCCCAACCCGAGGTCCGACTGCATTCGGGAGGCGATATCGGCGACGTCGGTCTCGCCCGGTGGCCGCAGCAACTGGGGGACCACGCCCGACTCGCCCTTGCTTCCCGCGTGGTGGAAGTCGTATTGCCACGACCCGTCGAAGCGGTCGTCACCGACCGCATCTTCGGCCATGCTGATTTTACCCGGGTATTCGGAGCGGAGCATCTTGGCCATCTCGTCGATCAACTTTTCGCCCTCCGGATTTTCCGATGCGCCCGAGTTGTAGCGGGCAATATTGGCCACCGAGTCCCACCGCAGTCCATCGACCCGGTATTCGTCGAAAAGCATGCGGATGCTGTCGGTAATGAAAGTCCGCACCTCCTTGCGGCCGAAGTCCGGGCGCGGCCCCCAAGCTGTCGTGCCACGCTCCTTGTCTTCGTAAAAATAAATCCCGTGCCCGTTGTCGCCGCCGCCATACCCGTCAAATTGTTTCAGATCAAGCCCGTCCGGCCCGTAGTGGTTGTGCACCACATCAATGTGGACGGCGATCCCGCGGCGATGGGCCTCCCTGATGAATTCGCGCAAGGCGTCGGGTCCGCCGTACGCGCGCTCGATGCTGTAAAGATCGGTGGGATTGTAGCCCCAGCTGTGGTTGCCGTGAAATTCGTTCACTGGCATGAGGAGTACGCAGTTTACCCCGAGCTCCTTGAGGTGGTCCAAACGGCCGGCGGCATCGCGCAAGGTGGCCATTTTGCCATCGTCGGGCGAGGGGTCGTGAAAGGTGCCCGCGTGCAGCTGGTAAATCACCAAGTCGCCCGGCTGGTAGGTCGGCGGCACGGTATCTTCCCAGTCGAAAGCGTCCGGATCATGAATCACCGATTTGCCGGACCCGGACAACTCACGTCCGCGCGGGTCGCGCCGCTCAAGTTCGCCGTTGATCAGAAACATGTATTCATTGCCCGGCTTTGCCTTGATTACTTCGGAACTCCACACGCCGGTCGCCTCATCCAAAGTCATTTTGTCCGCCTTCGGCCGCCAATGGTTGAATTCCCCGATGACCGCCACCGTTTTGGCGTGGGGTGCCCAGACGCGGAAAGTTGCGCCGAGGATTTTTCCCGTCCGGTCGCGCCGGAGTAATGCACCGAGTTGGTCGTCGCGCGCCTCGGCAATGACTGCCTCGGATGTCGCATCGGGTGTCTCCGTGCTGACCGGTGGCGGGGTGGGCGCCGGCCGGGTCATTTCTTCGGCGGCGACTTCGCGCAGATTTGTCGCCTCGTGGGGGAGTCTGAGCGTGCCCTCCCGGTAGCGGACCAGCACGGTCTCGGCTTCGAGTCCGGCCAGTGCCACCTGCCTTCCCCGGTCGACCTTCACGCTGCCGGCCGTTCGTCCTTCGTAAACGACTGGAAAGACGGCGTCTTCGACCAGAGTGAGGTTTGCCGGTTGGCGGTGCGGATTTTCGATCAGCCAGGCCACAGGGTCTGGTGCCTGGGGCATCGGTTCGGGGGTCGGTTCGGGTGTCGGCGCCGGGGTCGGCTTGGGCACCGGGGTCGGCGCCGGGGCGGGCGCCGCCGGGAACGAAGGTGGCTTGATCAAATCGCCCAACCACTGGAGGGAGCGGTTTGCCAGACCGCGGATCGCTTCGACCGCGGGGCGCTCGCCTTGCCACTGGCGGAATCCCCAAGCCGCGCCGCCAACCAGCCCCAAGAGGGCCAGGAGGAAGACAAACCGGCGAGTCCGTTGCCGACGATTCCATGCCTTCAGCTTGAGGTTAGGCTTTGCTTTGGGAGGCGCTGAGGAGAGGGCCGAAGCCGTTGACGCGGAGACCGGTGTTGCGCCCGCGGTTGGAGGCGGGGGCACGACTAAGTCACCTCCGCACAAAGGGCACGCCATCGCGTGTCCCGCCCACGCGGTGTCCGCTGCGAGTTCTTGGCGGCAGTGGGGGCAGTCGATACGCACGGTGCGAATTTGGTCAGCAGGATTTAAGTTGGCCCGCGGTCTCAGTGCAACCTCCCGGCAACGAGGACTTTTTGACGTGCCGTGGCTCCCTCTGGCCGTTAAATCTCTCGGGCTGATGAGTTCCCCGGTGTCCCGCGACCTACGTATTTACGACCGCGCGGCGAATATTGCCGACCTCTACCGCTTGGCTGCCGCGGTTTATGGGGACCTGCCGGCGCAAGCCCACCGGGGTAAGTCCGCCGATTTTCAAACCCGCAGTTACCGTGAGCTCTATGACACAGCGTGCGCTTTGGGCACGGCTTTTATCTGGCTCGGACTGCAGGCCCGCCAGCATGTGGCCCTTGTCTCCGACAACCGTCCGGAATGGATGCTCTGTGATGCGGCGGTCCTGCTTTGCGGCGCGGCCGACGTGCCACGCGCGGCGGACACCACCGAACAGGAGATTTCTTTTATCGTGGCCCACAGTGATGCGGTGTTGCTGATTGCCGAGAACAAGACCGTGCTGCAGCGGGTGCTGGCGGTCCGTGCCGCCCTGCCGAAAGTGAAGCATATTGTTCTCCTCGAGGGTGAGCCGCCCGAGGGCAGCGCCGTGCACAAGTTGACCGATCTGCTCGAGCGCGGACGCCACCTGCGCGCGACCGGTGACCGGGTCATCGAGGAACGTCTGGCCGGCATCAAGGGCGAAGACCTCTTCACCGTGATTTACACCTCCGGAACGACCGGCGAACCGAAGGGGGTGATGCTGACTCACGACAACATGCTTTCCCAAGTGCGCCTTCTCCCGTTTAAGCTGACCCCGGGCGACCGCATCCTCTCTATCTTGCCCGTCTGGCACAGTTACGAGCGTGTCTTTGAAATGGTCACGGTCAGCCGCGGCAGTTGCACCTACTACACGAGCCTGCGTGCCGTCGGGGAAGATCTGCGCAAAGTCCGTCCGACCTGGATGGCCTCCGCCCCCCGCCTCTGGGAGGGCCTCTACAACCGGATCCTTCAGAATGTCTCCCAGGCTCCGCCCTTGCGTCGTGTCCTTTTCCGCTTTGCCTATCATTGCTCACGTGAATACCAGTCGGCCTGGTTTTTCCTCACTGGCCGCCGCGTTGACCTGCATGGGCGTTCCCTGTTGCAGTCTCTCCGCTTGGCTGTCTTGAGCATCGGCCAACTGGTTTTATACGCGTTGCCCCACCAGATCCTCGATGTCCTCGTACTGAAAAAAGTGCGCGGTGTGGTCGGGGGTGAATTCCGCGGCACGGTTTCCGGCGGAGGTGCCCTGCCGCCGCACATCGACGAATTTTTCAATTATATCGGTATCCCCGTATTGGAGGGCTATGGCATGACCGAGACTTCGCCCGTGCTCGCGGTGCGGACTTGGGGCAAGCTGGTTATCGGCACGGTCGGTCCGTTTTGGCCGCGCACCGAAATCCGCATCGTGGATCCTGCGGACGGCAAGGTGATCTATCCTTCGGGCCTCGGCGGCCGAAGCGGACGGGGGCGCAAAGGCGAGATCCAAGCCAGAGGCCCTCAAGTCATGAAGGGCTACTACAAGAATCCCGGGGCTACCGCCAAGGTCCTCCAGGACGGTTGGATGAACACGGGGGATATCGGCATGGTCACCTTCAATGACTGTCTGAAAATCCTCGGCCGCTCGAAGGAAACCATCGTTCTCCTCAGCGGCGAGAACGTCGAACCGGTCCCCATCGAGGCCCAGCTCCTCAAGTCGCGCTTCATCGAGCAATGCCTGGTCGTCGGCCAAGACGAGAAGAATCTCGGCGCGCTCATTGTCCCGTCGGTCGAGGCACTCCGGGCCCAGGGCTTCTCCGTCTCTGACCTTTCCTCGGCCGAAAACAACCCGCGCATCACCGAGGTGATCAACGGCGAGGTCCGCCGTCTCATCAGCCGCGAGCAGGGATTCAAGCCTTTCGAGTTCGTCCTCGGCTGGCGCTTTGTCCCTAAGGTCTTCGAAGCCGGCGACGAACTCACTGCCACCTTCAAGCCGAAGCGCCACGTCATTACTGAAAAATACTCCCGCTTGATCGACGAGATCTACCA
>CAMBSX010000033.1 GCA_945870655.1 Chthoniobacter flavus
CGCGGCAGTGCCTTCCACGGCGAGGACGCCCCGCTGCGCGGGCAGGATGCCGAAGCCGACATCATGGTGACACTGGAGGAAGCATTGCACGGATCGACGCGGCAGATTTCCTTCACCCGCGGACGCTCCGGCAAGGTCGAGACCTACACCGTGAAAATTCCCAAGGGCGTGGCCGAGGGACAGCGGATCCGCTTGGCCGGCATCGGTGGGGAGGGCAGCGGGGGCGGCCAGGCCGGCGACTTGTATCTGCGCGCGCGCTTCGAGCGTCATCCGGAGTTCACGGTGGAAGGCACCGATATCGTCCACGAAGTCGAATTGCCAGTCACGCAGGCGGTCCTCGGAGGAGAAATCATGATTCCCACGTTGGACGGACGAGCCAAGCTGAAGATTCCACCCCTCACCCAGAACGGCCGTAAATTCCGCATTCCGGGCCGGGGCATGCCGCAACGCGGGGGTACCCGGGGAGATTTTTATGCCGTTGTCGACGTGGAATTGCCCGTGGCGCTGTCCGACGCGCAGCGTGCGGCCTGGGAAGCCCTGGCCAAAGCCTAAGTGCCAATGCCCGGCCTGACTGACATCGCCTCGCTCCGCGTCGCGGCCCGTGCCGGGCGTGCCGGGGCCGTTTTGCCGGTCCTGGTCGAGACGGTGACGGAAAAAGCGTCCAAGGACGGCAAGCCGTTCCTTGAAGTGCAATTGGTCGATGCGCGCGACCGTTTTGTCCTGCGGGTCTGGTCGGACAACGGGCAATACACCGCCGCGCAGGAACTTACGACCGGCGCCTGCCTCAAGCTTGAGGGCGAATTCACCGTGCACCCGCAATTCGGTCTCGAAGCCAAGCGCTGGAGCTTTGCCCCCCTGACCGGTGCGGAGAAAGACGAGTTCCTCGCCGGTCCGGCCGACCTGCGGGCCCGGCAGGATGAGGATTACAAACTCATCGAGTCCACGGTCGCGGCGCTGGAGGACCCGAGGCTGAGGGAATTGGGTCAAACCTTCCTCCAAAAATTCGGCCCGCGCTTCCGCCGCACGGCGGCCGCCCGTTTTTTTCATCACGCGCGGCGCGGCGGCCTGGTTGAGCATGTGGCGCAGATGATGCGCTATGCCGATGCGGTCTGTGCCGCCAATACCTCCCTGCACCGCGACCTGCTGCAAGCAGGGGTTCTCTTTCACGACTGCGGCAAGCTTTGGGAAAATTGCATGGAGGAGGACGGTTTCGCCATGCCCTTCGACGAACGGGGCGAGTTGCTCGGTCACATCAATATCGGGATTGAACTGGTCAACACCCTATGGAAAACCCTTCCACTGGAAGCTTGGCAAGACCTCCAGCCCGAGAGCGAAGACGTGCGCCTGCATTTGCTGCACCTCATTGCCGCGCACCATGGAGAACTTCAATTCGGCTCGCCCGTCCAACCGAAGACACCCGAGGCCATCGCGTTGCATTACATCGACAACCTCGATGCCAAGCTGGAGATGCTGGCCCGCGGCTACGAGGGCGGGCCGACCGTGGCGAACCGTATTTATGACAAGGTCAAGCCCCTCAATGTCCGCCTTGTCGCGCCTTTGGGGCCTACGGCCCGGGCATGAGGCGCGCCGGCCTGTTCATCGCGCTGCTCGCCGGCCTCCTGCCTGCGCAGGCCGAACCGCCCGCCGCCGCCGGGATCAACATGAAGGCCGGGGCGCCGCTTTTTCCAGAGCAAGGCACGCTCTGGGACGAACAAGCCGATGTTGTGGCGGGGCGTCTTGGTCTGCCGGTGGAATCGCGCGCCCCCGGCGATGCGAGTTACCGGCTTTATCCCCCCGCGGAGACACGCCTTTTCGGCCGTCGTCCACACTCGGTGTCACTCTCTGCCCGGGACGGCAAGCCCGTGGCGCTCAATATCATTTTTGCCAACAAAGGGGATTCGGTCGGCCAGTTCGTCCGCACCGGTCCGGGTGAACGTCCCCGTCCGGCCGCGCAGATCCTCCGCGATTACGGCAAGGCCATCACGGCTGATGACGAAGCGCTCGATGCGGTGCTCGGCGAATTGTTTGGTCCGGCCACGGCGGAGAAAAACGGGGCGGGCGGCAAAATGCAGGAGCGCAGCCGGCGGCGCGACTGGAACGGCCATGCCCTGCAACTGGTTTCCGTGCGCAACGAATACGTCGCCCTGCGCATTGTCCCGGTGGAAGAGGCGGGTGATCGCCCGCGGGCGGACCGTGTGACGGACCAAGAATTGCGGGCCCGTCTGGCCGGACGCGTCGAACGCCGCCCGAACGGAGATGTTGTTATACGCGATATTCCGATGGTCGACCAGGGACCGAAGGGCTTTTGTGTTCCGGCCACCATGGAACGGATGCTCCGTCATCTGGGCATTCCGTCGGATATGTATTTGCTCGCCATGGCGGCAAATACGGGGCCGGGCGGAGGAACATCGGTGGCTGATGCGGTGGCGGCCGTCCGCCAGACCGCGCAACGGCACGGACGGCGCGTGATCACGGTTTCCGGCCGGCCGGCCGGCCCCACGGTTGCTTCCTGGATCGAATCCGGCATCCCGGTTTTGTGGGCCATCGACACCTCCTCCTCGGTTGACGACTTGATCAACCGGCGCGCGCGCGAGCGGGCCGAGGTCGACGATTGGGTGCAGTGGAAGGAATCATTGCGGGGGGCGCGCCGCGCGGCCCGTCAACTGGCCCGCGGCGCGGGGGAAGGCCATGTCTGCCTGGTCACGGGTTTCAATGCGGAAACCGGAGAAATCGCCCTCTCCGACTCGTGGGGCCCGGGTTACGAGGAACGTTGGATAACCGAAGAAGAAGCTGCCGCCATTTCGCAAGGGTCAATGGCTGTCGTCGCCTGGTGAAAAGTCTTTTCCTGATCGTTTTTTTGCTGGCCGCCGCCACGCCAATCCGCGGGGAGGAAGTGGTCTTGCCGACGCCGTTGCCGCCCCTGAGTACGGTTTTTCTCGCCGAATACCCGCGGGAGATCCGGGGCGGAAAATTCGAGGCCTCAGCCGTGCGCAGCATGGTCGACAGCTTGGTCATGGCGGCCGCCGGGCGTGACAATATCGGCGACGCCTGGCGTGTTTTTGTGCGGCCGCAGGACCGCGTCGGACTCAAAGTATCCGCTTCCGGCGCCCCGGTCTCTTCGACCCACCCGGCGGTGGTTGCCGCGGTGGCCGAGGGACTGGTCGCGGCGGGGGTGGCACCCTCGCGCGTCATCATCTGGGACCGCGAGTGGGATGACATCAAACGCGCGGGCTACGGCACCCTCGGGCAGCGTTTCACCGTTGTCGCGACCGACCGCGTGGGCGGTTACGACCCCGAGCAGACGGTCACGGCCGCAGTCATGGGCAAGCTCATCATCGGCGATCGCGATTTCGACCCCTCGCCCTCCGCCGGTCAGACCGCGAGCAAGAGTCATCTGTCCGTGGTACTCGGCACGGTCGACAAGGTGGTACATTTGCCGGCCTTGACCGACCATTTGTCTTCCGGGGTGAACGGCGCGCTTTCCGGAATGGTCTTGGACAATCTCGACAATTGGCGTCGTCTGGCCCGTCCTCCCCACTTCGGGGATCCATTCCTCCCCGAGATTTACGCCGATGAACGGATCGGGGGAAAAGTCGTGCTGACCATCCTCGATGCCTTGCGCCCGCAGTACGGGGGCGGCCCTTTTCCCGAACCCCAATACACGGCGCGGTACGGTGGGATCTACGCGTCGCGCGATCCGGTGGCCCTCGATGCGCTGGGACTCGAGTTGCTCGATCGTTTCCGGGGCAAAGGCGGACTGCCGCCGCTGGCCAAGGACATTCACTGGATAACCTCCGCCGAAGCGCTCGGCCTCGGCACGGCCGCCCGCGAACGGATCCGCCTGCTCCGCGTCGGCCCGCGCTTATGAACGAGAAGGAAATCCTCCGCCGCACTTCGCGCTCGTTCTACCTGACCATCCGTCTTCTGCCGCGGACGGTGCGCGATGACCTTTCGCTGGCTTACCTGCTGGCCCGGGCGACCGACACCATTGCCGATACCGGCACGGCTCCTCTGGCTGCGCGGACCGAATGGCTGCAAGCCGCGCGCAGCTCCTGGCCAAACGGGATGTGTCGTCCAATACCTTGGAGCTCTCCGCAATATGATCCCGCGCAACGGGAACTGCTCCACGCCCTCCCGCGCTTGTCGGCCCTTTTGTCCGGTCGCCCCGAACCGGTCCGTGTCCTCATTAGTCAGGTCATGGATCACATTCTCGAGGGACAAATTTTCGATTTGCAACGGTTCGGACCCGGTGCCCCGCCGCTGACCGACGACGAGCTGATGCGCTACGTTTACTTAGTCGCCGGGAGTGTCGGCGAGTTCTGGGACGATCTTTGCCGGCTCCGGTTGCCCGGATATTCTCCCGCCGGGCCGGACCTTATGCGGGAGCGCGCGCGTCAGTACGGAGAGGCTTTGCAGTTGGTCAACATCCTCCGCGACCGTCGTATGGATGAAATTCTCGGCCGCATTTATGCGCCCGCCGGTCTCGTGGCGCTGGCCGGGATTCGCGCACGGGAGGGGCTCGGCGCGGGCGCAGCCTATTGCGCCTCCCTGCGGTCGGGGCGATTGCGCTATGCCACGCTGCTTCCCGCTCTCCTTGGTTGGCGCACGCTATCCCTTGTCGGCACGACACCCGATTCCTCGATCACCCCGGTCAAGGTGCCGCGGAGCGAAGTTCGTCGCTGGATGCGGCGTGCGGGGCCGGTCTGGTGGTCGGCTTCGGCCGTCGCACGGGTGGCCCGCGCAGCGTCAGAATAAGACCAAGGCCACTGCTCCGAGGATGAGCACGCATCCGGCGGCCCGCAGGGCGAGCGTGCCGCGGTCGAACACCGCGTCCGGGATACCCAAACGGCGGGCCACCACGGCGAGGAGGAGCAGGCTCCAGAGGCCGCGCGAGCTGTAGACGACGTTGGCCGCCGTTGCGTCGCCGAAAAGCCCGATGGCAGAGGCCATGCCTGTGGCCTGCAAGCCGAGCAGCAGCACGCCGACGACCAACCAACGGCGCGCACCCGGTGCGACGGTGCGTTGAGGCGGGCGGAGAATGTGCGGCCACACCAAAGGCAACGAAAGCAAGGCCACCGTGCCGAACATCACGGGCATAAAGAGAGTGAACCCGGCCACCGGGGCGCCGACTTGCACTACAATGTCGGCCGCGGCAAAACTCAGCGCGGCAAAGAGGGCCCAGGCCAACGTGGTGAGGGGGCGTGAGGCACTCACCTTTGGTCCGCGGTGCAACAGAATCACCCCGGCCATGGTCAGGACAACCGCCAGCCAAAGGTCGGGGTCCGGACGGTTGCCGGGAACGAGGAGGCTGAGCAGCGCGACAAAGACCACCTTGGCCGCGAGGGCCGGCGTCGCCACGGAAACATCACCGCTCTGCAGCGATCGGAAGGTCCCGACCTGCCCGAGAAAAAAGAGTACCCCTGAAGCGAGGGCCCAGGCGGCCGCGCCGGGGTCCCACCCAGATGGACCGGCCAGAAGCAGAGGGGCAAAAAAGAGGCCAAGGACGAGGTTGCTGAAAAACAGGACCGACCAGGTGGTCACGCCGCGCCCGAGGGCGATTTTCAGGCAGAGAGCGGCGGCAGCGTAGAGCACGGCCGCGGCCAAGGGCAGGAGAAGGTAGGGATGCAAGTCGTTTGTTAGATTAGGCGATTCCACGCCGCGGGGCCAGCCAGGTCACGTTGGCGGCTCCCCACGGGAGACAGGGCTAACTTTGACCGGAGGCCGCCCCGATTGCCTCCGGCTTGGTGCACAATCCGCGCGCGCTTTCCGCTTGCCCGGGCGGTGGGCTCTCCTACGCTGATTTTCATGAAAATCGGATTCATCGGTTGCGGGAAAATGGGCTCCGCCCTTATTCAAGGCGTTCTGGCGGCCAAAGTCTGCGAACCCCCGGAAGTTGTCGTGCACGACAAGCTCTCCGAGCCGGCTGAAGTTCTCGGCACGGAAAGCGGCATTCGCGTGGCTCGTGATAACCGCGATGTCGCCGCGGCTTCCGATATCGTTCTCTTGTGCGTCAAACCCGAGGATGCGCTGCCTGCCCTGGCCGCAGCCTCGGCGGATTTGGCCGGCAAGCTGCTTGTCTCTATCGTGGCGGGGGTCACCATCGATTCCTTGCAAGAGGCCGCGGGCCCTCAGTGCCGTGTGGTGCGCGTCATGCCCAACACGGCTGCCCTCGTGCAGAAGGGAGCCTCCGCTTATGCCACGGGCGCGGGGGTTTCGGACCAAGATGTTGCCGCGGTGGAAGAAATCTTCACTTCGGTCGGACGCGCCTTCCGGGTCAGGGAGCGCCTGCTCGATGCCGTCACCGGGTTGAGCGGGAGCGGACCGGCTTACGTTTATCTTTTTATCGAGGCCCTTTCCGACGGCGGTGTGCAGATGGGCTTGCCTCGAGACCTCGCCACCAATTTGGCCGTGCAAACCGTGGCCGGTGCCGCCGGCATGGCCGCGGAGACCATGATGCATCCGGCCCTCTTGCGCGAGATGGTGACCAGCCCCGGCGGGACCACCATCGCCGGTCTGGCCGAGTTGGAGCGAGGTGGTGTGCGAGCCGCGGTGATGGACGCGGTGTGCGCAGCCACCCTTCGTGCCCGGGAATTGGGTGGTGGTGATGCGGAAGACTGAATACATCCTTGTTGCCGCGCTTGTCCTCCCGCTGGCCGCCTTATCCTCCGAGGGGGAGAACGCAGAGGCCGGCCGTCCGCTCGCTCGTGGGCCGGGCGCCGCAATGGCCACCGCAGCGGCCCCCGCACTCGCGCCGGTCACCATTCCCCACGAGGCAAAACCTCCCGTGCAGACCACGATTGCGGAAAAAATTGGTGTCGAAGGCATCGAAGCGTTCCGCTCCGGTAATTTTGAGGGCGCGCGCGAGGCCTACCTTCGCGTGCTCAAAATCGAACCCGACAACCTGCCCGCCCTGGTCAATCTTGGTTCGGCCGAATACCGGTTGGGCAACAGCAAGGAAGGGGAACGTCTGCTGCGCCGTTCGCTGCAGATCCAGCCCGATAACGCAACCGCTTGGCTCAACCTCGGCATCATCTATCTGGAACGCGATGAGCCGATGCATTCCCTCGCGGCGCTCGCGCAAGCCGTGGCGCAGGACCCCGATGACGCCGTGGCGCGCAACTACCTCGGGGTGGCCGCGGGCCGCAACCGCTGGCTCGATGCCGCCGAATCCGAATTGCGTCGCTCGGTCGAATTACAACCGGACTACGCCGATGCGCATTTCAACCTTGCCGTTTTTTGTCTCGAGCGCGACCCGCCGGCCGTGGAACTGGCGCGCCGCCACTATCAGAAAGCCCTCGAACTGGGCGCCGCTCCGGACCAGCTGATCGAAAAAGCCTTGAAATGAGACCCGTCCCCCGCTCCGCGAGGGCCGCCGGTTGATTTGCCCGAGGAAAAAGGGCATGGTGGGCCCTCTCATGCGACTCCTTCTTGTCTGTGCCATCGCCTGCCTTTGCGCCCGGACCATCCACGCTGCGGCGTCCACCCCGCCGCCAGTGCATGGCAAAGCCTTCATCGTGGTTGATGTCGAGACCGGACGCGTCCTCGGGCACCGCAACTCCCGCGAACCGCGCGCCGTGGCCAGCACCCAAAAGCTTCTCACCGCCCTGATCATCGCCGAGGAGGGCAACTTGGAGGGCACGGTCACGATCAAGCCCGAGGACACCGCCGCCGCGCCGACCAAACTTTACCTGAAAGCCGGCCAGACCTATTCGCGCCACGAACTGCTCCAGGCCCTGTTGGTTAAAAGCCCCAACGATGTCGCCCTCGCCCTGGCCCGCGACAATGCCGGCAGCACGGATGCATTTGTCGCGAAGATGAACCGCCGGGCCCGCGCCATGGGGGCGCGCAACTCGCGCTTCATGAACCCCAACGGCCTGCCGGCCGAAGGACAATTTTCCACCGCGCGTGATATCGCGATCATTGCCCGCAACGCTTACGCCAACCCCGTCATCCGCAAAATCGTGGCCACCCCCCGGGCCGAATTCCATTACTCCGATGGTCGCGTGCGCCAGCTGGTCAACACCAACCGCATCCTCCACCAAGCTCCTTGGTGCAACGGGATGAAAACCGGGTACACCAATGCCGCCGGGCATTGCCTCGTCTCGAGCGGACATAACAACGGGCGCGATATCATCGCCGTCATCCTCGGCAGCAACAAAGCCAATGTCTTCGCCGATTCCAAGCGGTTGTTGGAATGGGGGCTGCGACTTTGAGCGGCATCACCGCGCCGTCCCCCGGCACCCGCATCGACTACGCGGCCGAGTTGAACGAGCAGCAACTCTCCGCTGTGACCTCGCCGGGCGGCGGCGCCCTCGTCATTGCCGGGGCGGGCAGCGGCAAGACCCGCACCCTCACTTACCGCGTGGCCTGGCTGCTCGAGAACGGGATCAAGCCATGGGA
The DNA here is from genome assembly GCA_945870655.1 of Chthoniobacter flavus. Lineage (GTDB taxonomy): Bacteria > Verrucomicrobiota > Verrucomicrobiia > Chthoniobacterales > JACTMZ01 > JACTMZ01. Next base: position 8,401 of record CAMBSX010000033.1, read on the forward strand.
AATCCTTCTCCTCACTTTTACCAACAAAGCCGCGCGGGAAATGACCGGCCGGGTCACCGAGTTGCTCGGTCCGGATGCCGACGGCATCTGGGGGGGCACCTTCCACTCGATCGGCAACCGCATCCTTCGCCGCCATGCCGAGACGATCGGCTTCCGTCCCGGCTTCAGCATTCTCGACCGCGAGGACCAGTCTGATTTGCTCAAGAGCGTGGCCAACGATGCCGGCGTGCCGCGCGACAAACGGTTTCCCAAGCCGGACGTCCTCGCCGAGTTGTTCTCCCTCTCCTCGAATACCGGCGAATCGCTCGAACAAGTTGTGCACGACCGCTTCGGCTACTTTGACGGGATGGCCGAGACTATTGCGTCCGTCCGCGCCGCCTACGAACGTCGCAAAGTCGCGGCCAATGCGATGGATTTCGACGACCTCCTCATCCGCACCAATCAGCTCCTGCGCGAGCACCCTGAGGTCGGCGAGCATTACCGCCACCAATTCCGGCATGTGCTGGTCGACGAATACCAGGACACCAACCTCGTGCAGGCCGACCTCGTCGATCTCCTCGGTTCGAAACACGGCAATGTCATGGTCGTCGGCGACGACGCGCAATCGATCTATTCGTGGCGTGGGGCCAATTTCGAAAACATCCTCAACTTCCCCAAACGCTACGCCGGGGCGCAGACTTACCGGATCGAGACAAATTACCGCAGTGTGCCCGGCATCCTCGAAGTGGCCAATGCCGCCATCCGCGGCAACCTGCGGCAATTCGAAAAAAACCTCGTTGCCTGGCGCAAGGCGGGCGGACGCCCCGTGCTGGCCGAATTGCCGACCAACAACGACCAGGCCGCCTACATTGCGCAGCAGATCCTCGAACTCAACCGGCAGGGCCTCGAGTTTCGCGAGATGGCTGTGCTTTACCGCGCGCATTTTCATTCGATGGAAATCCAGCTCGAGCTGACCCGTCGCGGGATCCCTTTCGAAGTAACCAGCGGCCTGCGTTTCTTCGAGCAGGCCCACGTCAAAGACGTTGCCGCATTTTTGAAATTTGCGGTCAATCCGTCCGACGAAACTGCCTTCCGCCGCATGGTCCGTTTGTTGCCCGGGGTGGGGGAGAAAACGGCCGACACCCTTTGGTCGGTGGTCCGGGCCGGGGCCGAATCCCCCGAGCCTTTCGGCCAAGTCCTGCGAGCGGCCAAACCGCCGGCACGGGCCGCCAAAATTTGGGAGCAACTGGCCGCCACGCTCGATGAAATTGCGCCGGACCGGAAGCCCGTCGCGCCGGATCGCGCCATCGAGTCCATCATGGAAGCCTTCTACGAGGACTACATGAAGGCGGAGTTCGCCAATTTCGAAAACCGCCGGGAGGATCTGCGTACCCTCGCCGGTTACGCCCGGCAATTCACCTCGACCGACGAATTCCTCGCGCAGCTCGCCCTCCTGACCAATGTCGATGGCGCCGGCTCGCGCCGCGACACCGAGACCGACCGGGTCGTGCTGTCTTCCGTGCACCAAGCCAAAGGCCTCGAATGGCGTGCGGTCTTCGTCATTTGGCTGAGCGAAGGCATGTTCCCGGGATCGCGCTCGCTGGAAAAACCCGACGCCCTGGAGGAAGAACGGCGTCTTTTCTACGTTGCCATCACGCGCGGACGCGACCACCTGCAGCTTTGTTACCCGCAAATCCGCCTAGGCGGCGGCTACGGTGAGCCCTTCCAACGCCGCTCGCGCTTCATCGCCGAGATTCCCGCCCATCTTCTCGACAAACCCGGCGCCGACGAATCTCCAAGGACCATCGCGCCCAAAGCTGCCAAGAAGCCGGGCGAACGTGACTGGTGGTACTAACGTTCCCGCCCAAGGGGTCGCGTCATGGCGCCGGCCGGGCCGGTTAATTTCACTCCGCCAGATACACCGTGCTCGACGACTGGCAGTCCAGCAGTGGGTTGGGGAAACTCACCGTTTCGGCCCGCACGCGGGCGAAGACTTCACGCAACGCGGCAAGGAACACCTCATCCGCAGGGTCATCCGACCACATGGCGAAAATTCCTCCGGGATGCAACTGTGCGGCGAGCGCCCGCAAGCCCTCGGGCCGGTAAAATGCCGCATTTGTATCGGCCAGCAGATGGCGCGGGGAATGATCGATATCGAGCAAGACCGCATGCCACCGTGAGCCCGGCGCCCCCGGGTCGAAACCCGCGGCAGGATTCGCCGCGGCGGCAAAAAAATCGGCATGGACAAACCGGCATCGCGCCTCGCCGGACAACTCCGCGCCAAGCGGGACGAGTCCGCGCCGGTGCCATCCGATGACCGGCTCGAGCGCTTCGACCACGACGAGTGAACGCACTGCAGAATATCGCAGGGCCGCCTGGGCGGTGTAACCCAAGCCCAGCCCGCCGACTACGACATCCAGCGGACCCCCGCGTCCGGCGAGGGGCAAATCGGCCAGCGCGACTTCCACGGCATGAAAAAGACTCGACATGAGAAAGCCCCCGCCGAGCGTGACCTCGTAGACCTCGGCATCATCCAAGGCCGCCACCCGCCGCCGCCGCAGAGCGAGATCGCCGATTGGTGTAGGCTGGAAATCCAGCTCTTCGAAAAACGCGGGGCGTGGATGGTGGGCGGTCATGGACCTTGGGACACTGACGGCTGGCCTGCTTCGGTCCAAGACCGAATTGGACCGCCGCGCTGCGCTCTTTTCTTTGTAACTTGGCCTCTCGAGTCCGCAGAATCCTTCGGGACCCAGCCCGGCAAAAATTGCTGCCCGACCCCCGACGGTTCACGCTATATTCTCGTCAGGCAGGGCTGCATTGGTCTTGTTCCTCCGGCTGCTTGTGGCCTCGGAGAGCAGGCCGAGCGGCTGCCGTGGCTCGGCATCCAGTCCGTCTGGCCGGCACAATTATGAGTGAGCAAACTGCAAACGACGAAGCCATCCGCGAAACTGCCCGCCGGCGCACCTTCGCCATCATTTCGCATCCGGACGCGGGCAAGACGACGCTGACCGAAAAGTTCCTCCTTTACGGTGGGGCCGTGCAATTGGCCGGCAGTGTCACCGCGCGCCGCAACCAGCGGTCCACGACAAGCGATTGGATGGAATTGGAAAAGCAGCGCGGCATTTCGGTGTCCTCCACTGTCCTGCAGTTCGACTACGACGGCTATGTCGTCAACCTGCTCGATACTCCCGGCCACCAGGATTTCTCCGAGGACACCTACCGGGTACTCACGGCCGTCGATGCCGCGGTCATGGTCATCGACGCGGCCAAAGGTATCGAGCCGCAGACCCGCAAACTGTTTGAGGTCTGCCGCCGCCGCGGGGTGCCGATCTTCACTTTTGTCAACAAACTCGACCGCCCGGCCCGAGCACCGCTCGCCCTGCTCGACGAATTGGAGACCGTGCTCGGCATCCATGCGGCACCCTGCAACTGGCCGCTCGGTGACGGTCCGGACTTCCGCGGGGTCTATGACAGAATTTCCGGGGAAGTTCACCTCTTTGAGAAGACCCCGCAAGGCGCCTTCCGCGCGCCGGAAAAAGTGGCGGGGCCGGGTGACGATCTGGTGCGGAAAGTACTGGCGCCCGATGTGCACGCGCGCTTTCTCGAAGAGATCGACCTGCTGGACGGCGCCGGGGCGGGATTCGAGCTTCAGGCGCTGCGCGCCGGGCAGCAGACCGCGGTTTTCTTCGGCAGTGCGATGAACAATTTCGGGGTGCGTCTCCTCCTCGATCGCTTTCTCGAGTTCGCCCCCCCGCCGTCCGGGCGCTTGGCGGCCCGCGGCCCGGTCGCGCCTTCCGCCCCTTCCTTTTCCGGCTTCGTCTTCAAAGTGCAGGCCAACATGAATCCGCGCCATCGGGACCGGGTTGCCTTCGTCCGGATTGTTTCCGGGCGTTTCCGCCGCGACATGACGGCGCACAATCCCCGCACCGGGCGCGATCTGCGTTTGTCCAACGCGCAACGCTTGTTCGCCCGAGAGCGGGAAACGGTCGATGACGCCTGGCCCGGCGATGTGGTCGGTCTGGTCGGCAATTACGACATCCAGATCGGCGACACGCTGAGTGAAGACCCTGCGGTCGTCTTTCAGGAGATTCCCCGCTTTCCTCCAGAATGTTTTGCCTCGGTGCACTGTTCGAGTTCGGCCATGCAAAAGCGTTTCCGGGCTGGTCTCGAACAACTGCTCAAGGAGGGCGTGGCCCAGCGCTTCAACCCGGAAGGAGCCGTCACGGCAGCGCCTCTCCTCGGGGCAGTCGGCCCGCTGCAGTTCGACGTGCTGCGCCACCGGCTCTTGTCCGAATACGGCGCCGATTGCCGCCTCGAGACGGCAAGTTGGAACATGGTCCGCTGGTTGCCGGCCATGACCGCTTTGGAGAATTCGCTCTTGATGCTCCCGACCGGTGTGGTGCGGGCCAGCGATGAGGACAACCGTACTGTGCTCCTTTTCGACAGTGCATGGGCTTTGCGCTATTTCACGGAGAAACACGCTCACATCACGCTAGCCGAGACTGCACCGCAGGGGCCGGGTGGGTGACCCGCGGCAGTCGGGACGCAACACCATGGCTGAGGAGACCGGGTCACGCCAATAAGCCGCGGCTTTTTGTGACCAAATCTTCACAATTTCCCCTTTGGAGAGTTGGCCACGGTGCGCTTTGCTTTCCTCCTATTCCCGCGGACCTCCTGTCCGCGGAATTTTCCGGGGGGAAAAATGAAGGGTGCCGCAAGGTGCCCTTCATTGCTCCTCCTGCGGAACGCATCAAGGGATGGCTGGGCCCAACCTCCACTTCCTGCTTCGCCGTGACCAGTCCCCGGGCCTGGCGAGACCGGTTTAGTACAAAACCAGGGATTTGGCCTCCCGCTGAGCCTGGCGCTGAAGATCGGCGCAGCAGCTTGATTTCGGCGGAGCGGGAGAAATCCCGTCGGCCCCCTTTTGTTGCGGCTTTGTCACATTCCTGTGCTTGGCCTCCGCGTGGTAGACGCGCATTTTGAGCAGCATGCCCGAGCGCACCACCGACGACCGACTTTTGGCGGAAACCATCCGCAGCGAGATGCTGGAGGACATCGACGAGGAGCTGGAGTTGGAGATGGAGGAAGTCCGTTCCGAGGGCTCACGGGAGGGCGGCGACCATTCGCGCCGCTTCCGCCGCCAATATTTCCGTGAGTTGTTCCGGCTGCAAACCGAGTTGGTCGCCCTGCAGGACTGGGTGGTCGCGACCGGTCAGAAAATCGTCATTCTTTTCGAGGGCCGCGATGCCGCGGGCAAAGGCGGCACGATCAAGCGCTTCACCCAGCGTCTCAACCCGCGGGTTTGCCGCGTCGCCGCCTTGCCCGCGCCGAGCAGCCGCGAACGCACCCAGTGGTATTTCCAGCGCTACGTGGCCTATCTGCCGGCCGCCGGAGAAATCGTCCTTTTCGACCGCAGTTGGTACAATCGCGCCGGTGTCGAGCATGTCATGGGCTTCTGCAGCGACGAGGAATACAAAGGCTTTTTCCGTGACGTGCCCGAGTTCGAGCGAATGCTGGTGCGCTCCGGCATCCGTCTGGTCAAATATTGGTTCTCCATCACCGACGCGGAGCAGGAACAGCGCTTTCTGGCCCGCATTCACGATCCGCTCAAGCAGTGGAAGCTCAGTCCGATGGACCTCGAATCGCGGGCGCGCTGGGAGGACTATACCGTGGCCAAGGAGATCATGCTTCAGCGCACCAGCATTCCCGAGGCTCCGTGGTGGGTGGTCCCGGCGGTGGACAAAAAGAAAGCGCGCCTCAACTGCCTCAACCATCTCATCTCGCTCCTCCCTTACACCGAGACTCCGCACCAACCCGTCGTCCTGCCCCCCCGGCGCCATCACCCGGACTACCACCGCCATCCCGTGCCGGACGACATGATCGTGCCGCAAAAATACTGAACCTTTTGGTCCCGTGGCCGCGAGCGTCGCCGGACTTCCTTACCGTGAACCTCCTTCTGCTGCAAAACATGACAAAACTCTCACCTTCCTGTTCTTGCTCTCGCCGGCCAAACCTCTGATCTGCTTCCTATGGAATTTCTCGCCACCGCCTTCACTGATCCGACCTTCCTGACTTACTTTCTGCTCGCCCTCGCTGTGGGTCTTGCCCTTGGTTTCGAATTCGTCAACGGCTTCCACGACACGGCCAACGCGGTTGCTACGGTCATCTACACACACACCTTGAAGCCTACGCCTGCCGTGGTCTGGTCCGGCATCTGGAATCTCATCGGCGTGCTCACCTCTTCCGGCGCGGTGGCCTTCGGCATTGTCGCACTGCTGCCGGTCGAACTGGTCATCAACATCGGGTCTTCCGCCGGTTTTGCCATGGTCTTCTCCCTCCTCGTCTCGGCCATCATGTGGAATATCGGGACCTGGTATCTCGGATTGCCCGCTTCCAGTTCGCACACGCTTATCGGCTCCATCCTCGGCGTCGGCTTGGCCAATGCGCTGATGGGTCCGGATCATTCGGTGACCGACGGTGTCAACTGGGCCAAGGCGCAGGAAGTCGGCCTCGGCTTGCTCATTTCGCCGGTCGTCGGTTTTGTCGCGGCTGCCCTGTTGCTCATCACGCTGAAGATTCTCGTACGCAAGCCGGAACTCTACCGCGCCCCGGTGGGCAAGACCCCGCCACCGCTCTGGATCCGCGGGATCCTCATGTTGACATGCACCGGGGTCAGTTTCGCCCACGGGTCGAACGACGGACAAAAAGGCATGGGGCTCATCGTCCTCATTCTCGTCGGGATCCTGCCCGGCACCTACGCGCTGAAAATGTCGGCCGATCACGAAACCGTGGCCGGCCTCTCGGCCGAAGCCGCGCAATTGTCGTCCGTCTTTGCTGCCGAGTCCGATGGGTCTGTCATCCGCGGCCGGGAGGCCAACGATAAGCTCGCCGCCTTTCTCAAGCCGAGCGGCCAGCCATCGGCCGAAATCTTCGCCGCGCTGGCCGGGGCAACGGCTGACATCAGTGTGCGGCTCAAAAATGCCGAAACATTCCAAGCCCTGCCAGCGAGCGACCGCGGCGATGTGCGCACCGACCTTTATCTCGTTTCCAAAACCATCGCCAAACTCGACAAGGCCGGCCGTCTCGCCCTCGACCCGGAAGTCCGTGCGGCTGAGCAGGCTTTGGGTAAGCATGCCGACGCTTTGACCAATTACATCCCCGATTGGGTCAAATACGCCGTGGCCCTTTCGCTCGGTCTCGGCACGATGATCGGCTACAAGCGCATCGTCAAAACGGTCGGCGAAAAAATCGGCAAAGACCACCTTACTTATGGTCAGGGCGCTTCGGCCGAGGCGGTGGCCATGGGCACGATCATGGTGGCCGACCACTTCGGTCTCCCGGTCAGCACGACCCACGTTCTTTCTTCCGGCATCGCCGGCACCATGGCGGCGAACAACTCCGGCCTGCAGATGGCGACCGTGCGCAACATTCTCATGGCTTGGGTGCTCACCCTGCCGGTCTGCATTTTCCTCGGGGCCTTGCTTTTCGCCGGGGCGCTCAATGCCATCGCCCTGCTCGGGTTCCGCTGACCGGTATCCGGGCAGAAGAAGCGAAAAGCAAGACCATCGCCTGGCACCATGCATCTTATCCTGCTCCTTGCGATTTTGCTGGCGGCTCACGCGCAAGCCGCGCCATCCGCGGCAACCACCACGGTCGACGAGGAGAAGCGGGCCAACCCGATCTTTATCCGCAACCCTGAAGACATCACTTCGGGTGACATCCTCGCCGGCACGGCTGGCACAATCAGCGGCGAGCGGCGTCCCCTGCGTGAGCGCATGGGCGGGGCCTTGGAAGATTGGTGGAATGGACCGCACATGCTCGGTGGCGACGGCAACCGTTTCGGGCCAAACCGCCGTCAGTGGCTCAAGGACCACGGGCTTTCCTTCGATGGCAATTACCAAGGTGCCTATTTCGGTGTGGTCTCGAGCCAGAGCGGATCGCGCGGATTCTGGGACGGGCAGCTGAATTTGTCCGGCCAGTTCAACCTGGGCGATGCGGTCGACAACGAGCAATTGCGCGGTGTCCAGATGTTTGGTGCGGTCCGTTACCGCAGCAGTTGGGAGGAGTCCAATCCGAACAACTTTGTCCTGGCCCAAAGCATGTTCAATCCTTCGAACTGGCAATCCGGCACCCAATGGCGTCTGCTCAACTTCGGCCTCCTCCTCGACAGCGCGAAAAATCTCCCCGTCGAGCACATGCTCACCCTCAAACTCGGGTGGCTCCAACCCCAGCGCGAATTCGCCGACCAGCCGCTGAGCAAATTGTTCCTCAACAATGCGGTGAACAGCGCCAAAGGCCTCGGGGGCAATATCCCCTTCTCCTCGAGTGAATCCACCTGGGGCGGCACGCTCACCGTGCGTCCGCAGGATGATTTCTACCTGCGCAACGCGCTCTTCATGTCCTTTCCCAACCCCACTTCCTCGCAAAACCACGGGCTTATGTTCCAAGGCTCGCTCAACCCCGCGCAGAACGGACTTTGGTATATGGGCGAAGGCGGATGGACTCCGTCTTTCGGCCCGGAAAGCCTGCCCGGCAA
>CAMBSX010000034.1 GCA_945870655.1 Chthoniobacter flavus
CATCCGACGGTCCCCGGGGATCGGTCGAGGGATCGGCAACTGAGCAAATAAAACATTTCGATGACCACGACCACGGCGGCCGCGGCGGTACGGGCTTGTTCGAGGGAGGCGCCCTGCGCGCGCTGCCAGAGGAAGACGAGCATGGCGGAGAGGACAATGAAAACGCCGACGAGGATGGTCCGCCAAATGAGGGCTGGGAAAAGGATGGCCGCCGCTGCGGGGCGCGGCGCCTGGTTCATGATGTCCTTTTCCTTCGGTTCGAAAGCGAGGGTAAGGCCGAGAAAGATGGCGGTGGTCATGTTGATCCAAAGAATTTGGACGGCAGAAACGGGCAGGGGCATGGTGGCGGCTACTGCGGCGAGGACGATGAGCCCTTCGCCGAGGTTGGTCGGCAGGGTCCAGGCGATGAATTTGGTCAGGTTGGCAAAAACGGTACGGCCTTCTTCCACCGCGGCTTCGATTGAAGCAAAATTGTCGTCAGTCAACACCATGTCGGCGGCGTCTTTGGCCACATCCGTCCCGCTGTAGCCCATGGCGATGCCGATGTTGGCCTGCTTGAGCGCGGGGGCGTCGTTGACCCCGTCCCCGGTCATTGCCGTGGTGTGTCCGCGTTCCTGCAGGGCGCGGACGAGGCGCAGTTTCTGCTCGGGGGAAACCCGGGCGAAGACATCGACCGATTCCGCCAAGTCGGCCAGCTGCCAGTCTTCCGTTGCCTCAAGCTGGCGACTATCCACCGCGTCAGGGGGCGGCGCTTCCGGACCGCGCCCGTCCAAGTCGAGTTGGCGAGCAATGGCAGCGGCGGTGATCGGATGGTCGCCGGTGACCATTTTCACGCGAATGCCGGCTGAACGGCAAAGAGCGATGGCTTCACGGACGCCAGCGCGCGGCGGGTCGATCATGCCTTGCAGACCGAGCAGACGGAGAGAACTGCGCAGGGTGTCGGGTTCCAAGCGCTGCGTGGCGTTGTCCACGTCCGCACAAGCGAAGGCGAGGACGCGAAGTCCGTGGGCAGCCATACGGTCCGCCGCTTCGTGCCATCCGTCGTGGCTTCCGGCTGCCAACTGGGATAGCGCATCGAGTGAGCCTTTAGCGAAAATGCGGCGATGCGCTCCATCCGGCATGTCGTGCAGCGTGGCCATGAATTGCCGCGCCGACTCGAAAGGAATTTCGTCCACGCGCGGGAAATCCTCCTGTGCCCCATCGGCCGCCAGTCCGGCTTTGTGTGCGCTGACCAAAAGAGCCGCTTCGGTTGGATCGCCATTGATGGTCCAGGCTGATTGGCCTTCATCGTAGGCAAGGGAAGCATTGTTGCAGAGAGCCCCGGCGAGCAGGGTGTCCCGTGCGTCTGCGGAGAGTGCATCGCCGTCCCCGATCGATCCAGTCGGATCGTATCCCGCGCCAGTCACCTCAAGGTCCGTGCCATCGGCGTAGATGGACTGCACGGTCATCTGGTTTTCGGTCAGCGTGCCTGTTTTATCCGAACAAATGACGTCCGTGCTCCCGAGGGTTTCCACCGCGGGGAGTTTGCGGATGATGGCCTGGCGGCGGCTCATGGCGGAGACGCCGATGGCCAGCATAATGGTGATGGCGGCGGGCAGGCCCTCGGGGATGGCTCCAACCACGAGGGCGATGGTCGCCATGAACATTTCGTCGGCGGGTTCGCCGCGCCAGAGGCCGAGAGCAAAGGTGACGGCGCCGAGGGCGAGGATGGCAACCAGAAGGTAGCGGCTGAATTGGGTGATTTTCGTGGTCAGCGGGGTGGCCAGTTTTTCCGTGGCCGCCATGAGTCCCGAGATGCGGCCCATTTCGGTGTGGTCTCCGGTGGCGATCACCACGCCGCGTCCCCGTCCGCGGGTCACGGACGTCCCGGCAAAAACAAGGCAGGTTCGATCGCCCAAGGGCGCGTCGGTTGGAACGGCTTCGGCAATTTTGGCCACGGCCACCGATTCCCCGGTGAGCGAGGCTTCCGCTGCGTGGAGGTCGCGGACGGAGACCAAGCGCAGATCGGCCGGGACCTTGTCACCGGCCTCAAGAAGCACGAGATCGCCGGGGACAAGGTCCTCGGCGGGAAGACGGAGTTTTTCCCCGCTGCGAATGACGGTCGCCTCGGCCACCATGGCGCGGGCGAGGGCAGCGATGGCGTCGAGGGCTTTGCTTTCCTGCAGGTACCCGACGATAGAGTTGATCAGGACGACGCCGAAAATGACGGAAGCATCAGTCCACTCTCCGAGCGCACCGGAAACGGCCGCAGCGGCGAGGAGGATGTAGATGAGCGGTTGATGGAATTGTTGAAGGAAGCGGACGAAGGCGGGGGTACCGCGGACGGGGGTGAGGCGGTTGGGGCCGTTGCGGCTGAGGAGGGCGGCGGCTTGATCTGTGGCAAGCCCACGCTGGGGGTCGGTGCCGAGTTCGACAAGGACGGCCTCCGGTCTGAGAGCGTGCCAAGTCATAAGCCAAGGTTGATCCTTCCTCATCCTGCTTCGGGGGGCAACGCGAACCGGTTACTCAGCTTATCGAGCCTCGGAGAACTTCCGGTTGCCCGAATCGGGTGGCGCAGTTTGTTCTTTGCGGGGAGCGCTTGGTGGGGGATAGTTAGTTTTCTTACGTGAGGTTTCTTATTTATGGGTTTTAACGAGTTGGGGTTGTCGGATGCGGTGGTGCATGGGGTTCAGTCGATGGGGTTTGTCGATCCCACACCGATCCAGTTGCGGGCTATTCCTGTCATTTTATCGGGAAAAGACCTCATGGGCTCGGCCCAGACCGGCACGGGGAAGACGGCGGCTTTTGGGTTGCCGATTTTGAGCAGGTTGGGATCACACCAGGGAAGGCCGCGGTGTCTGGTGCTTGAGCCAACGCGAGAATTGGCCATGCAGGTGGAGACCGCGTTCCGCGATTACGGGCGGTTCAGCGACCTCACCGTGACCTTGCTTTACGGCGGGGTGGGCTATGGAAAGCAAAGGGAGGAACTGGAGCGCGGGACGGATATCATTGTGGCCACGCCGGGACGCTTGCTCGATTTCATGGAGCAGGACGAGGTGCCGCTTGGGGGGTTGGAGTTTCTCGTTCTCGATGAAGTTGACCGGATGCTCGACATGGGCTTTTTGCCCCAGGTGCGGCGGGTCATCCAGAAACTGCCCAAGAATCGCCAGACGCTGTTTTTCTCGGCGACCATGCCGAGTGAGATCGAGTCGTTGGCCAAATTTGCGGTCAATGATCCGGAAAAAATCGAGATTGGCATGCGGATGTCACCGGCCGAAACCATAACCCATGCATTTTATCCGGTGGCCATGGATCAAAAGTACGAATTGCTCTCCGGCTTGATGGAGAAAACGAATTTCGATTGTGTTTTGGTTTTTTGTCGGACGAAAGACGGGGCGGACCGCATTGCTCGCCAGCTGAAGAAAGAAAACCATTCTGTTGTGGCGTTGCACTCCAACCGCACGCAGCGGGAGCGCGAAGAGGCGCTCGAGGGCTTCAAGAACGGCCGCTACGAGGTGCTGGTCGCCACGGATATCGCGGCGCGCGGTTTGGATATCGCGGGGGTGTCCCATGTCATCAATTATGACATCCCCGGCCATCCGGAAGACTATGTGCACCGCATCGGAAGAACGGGGCGGGCCCAGGCCGTGGGCGATGCCTTCACTCTCGTGACGGCGGAGGATTTAGCCATGATCGAATCCATCGAGCGCTTTATCGGAATGAAGATTCCCCGGCTGAAGCTCGACGGCTTCGATTACAAGTACACGACGTTGTTGGACCCTACGGCAACCCACGTGAAAGCGCGTGCGGCAGGGGGAGGAAGACACCGGAGCGGCTATTCGTTCGGGATCAAACGGAGAAGGTAGAAGGCAGGGCTGGATTCTGGAGGGGGTGGGCGGCCAGTTCTATCGGGGAAAGGAGAAAGTTGAGGGCTTCTTGCCAAGCGGGTGCGGGGAGGCTGGAAAGAAGGTCGTTGTGGTCGGCTTGGTCGGCGATGAGCAGAAGTTTGGGGCCCGAGTAGGCGTCGTAGAGTTTTTGGCCAAACTTCGCGGGGACGATCGTGTCGTTCGCCGCGAGAATGACGGCAATCGGGCCTTGATAATTTTCAAGCCATTCCCCGGCCGGATATCGGTCGCGCATGATCCAGCGCACGGGGAGGACGGGATAATGGTATTGCGCGACATTAGCGAGGCTGTCAAACGGGGTGAGGAGAAGAAGTCCATTGATGCGGTCGGGGTGTGCTGCAGCAGCAGCAGCGGCGACGCCGGTGCCGATGGATTCGCCGAGGACAACGACGGGTGCCCGCTCTGGAATATTGGTTAACGCCTGACCCGCGGAGGCCAGGAAGGCCTCTTGCGAGGGGCGGCCGCCGCGTGCGCCGTAGCCTGGGTATTCGAGGAGGTAAAGGGAGACGGCATGATCGGGAGCAGCCGAGCGGAGTAGCGATACGTAGTCGGTCCGATGCAGGGCGTAGCCGGCATTGCCGTGGCAGAGGAGGATGGCTACGGGAGGGCGGGTGTCATTGGGTGAGACGAGGCTGCGGTAGCCGATCACCTCGCCCTGAGCATTTTGCCAGGGCTCGAAACCTTGGATGGAGGCTTCGCTTTCAAGAACTGCAGTGTCGTGTTTGGTCGGGAAGTAGATCATCGATCGTTGCGATAGAGCGAGGAGGGCGACGAGTCCGAGCCAGAGGAGAATGGCGACACGGGCGACTTGCCAGAGGTGGTGTAGCGCGACGGGGCCCGCCGGCCAGTGGTTACCGGAGTCAGGCGCCATGAAAAAGGCGGGCATGTTCGCGCAGGAGATATCGGTCGGTCATGCCGGCAATGTAATCGCCTGCTGCGCGGTAAAGTCCGCTATTCGGCACGCGGCGGGTCGCTTCACGTCCGATCTGACTCGGGTCCAAGAGGTAGGCATTGAAGACGTCGGCCATCAGGTCGCAGGCCCGCTGGTTGGCGCCGTTTACTTCGGGGTGAAAGTAGAGGTGGGCGTAAAGGAAGGAACGAAGCGCTTTGGTTTTGGTCGCGGTCTCCTCGGTGTAGCCGATGAGGAGGGAAGGGTGGCGACGGACGTCATCGGCACTCCGTACGCCTGCAGCCGCGATGCGGCCGGCGCTGGCTTTGAGCACGTCGTGGATGAGATGGTTCGAGAGCAAGCGCGCGAGCCTGAGTCGGGCGACCTTGGCATCGGCGCCCGTGAGGTCGAGTCCGTTATGGCGCGAGATTTCGGCACAAAGAGCGACGTCGGAAAGCTGGGCAGGGTTGATCAGTCCGGCTTCTAATCCGTCTTGCATGTCGTGTGCATAGTAGGCGATTTCGTCAGCGAGGTCGGCGATTTGTCCTTCGAGGCAGGCACAGGGATGATGCCCGAGATCGGGCGCAACACGGGCCTCGGCATGTTTTTGTACGCCCTCGAGGACCTCGTAGGTCAGGTTGAGCCCGTCGAATTCCTCGTAGGGACTTTCGAGCAAAGTGACCACGCGAAGGCTCTGCCCGTTGTGGTCGAATCCACCGTGGGCTTTGAGCAGGCGGTCGAGGGTTTCCTCGCCGGAGTGCCCGAAGGGAGCGTGGCCGAGGTCATGGGCCAGGGCCACGGCCTCGGCCAGGTCCTCGTTCAGACCAAGGGCGCGAGCCAGGGTGCGGCTGATCGAGGCAACCTCCATCGTATGAGTCAGGCGGGTCCGGTAATGGTCACCGGTGCCATTGAGAAAGACCTGGGTTTTGTATTCGAGGCGGCGGAAAGCGGCGGAATGAATGATGCGGGCCACATCACGCTGATATTCGCTGCGCCAACGGTGGGCGGGTTGCGGATGCAGTCGGCCGCGGGTCACAGAGGACCTCTGCGCGAAGGGGGCAAGAAAGTGCTCCTCTTGGCGCTCGACGTCCTCGCGGGTCCGGAGGAGGTTCATGTCAGTCGATCCGCTGCTCGGTAGCCGGATCAAAAAGGAGAAGTTTGGCCGAATCCGCACGGAAGAGCATGCGGTGTCCCGCTTCCCGGGTGTCAATGATGTGACGACTGCGGCAGATAAGGGTGTTGGCGCCGGTCTGGAGGTAGCAAATGGATTCGGCGCCGGTAGGCTCGACGATATCGAGGTGGGCGGGGAAGGTGGCGGCGTTGGGGGTTTCGCCGGGCAGAAGCGGTTGAAAGTGTTCGGGCCGGAGTCCGAGGAGAACCTCCGCTCCCACCAGACGGGCGGCGTTGGCGCGCGCAGGGAGCTCGATTTCGAGAGATCCGCCACCGCCTTCCCGGAAAACCAGACGGGCGTCTTCACGGGTCTGGAGTGTGCCGCGGATGAAGTTCATCGGTGGGGCGCCGAGAAAGCCGGCGACAAAAGAATTGCCCGGGTGATTGTAAAGATGGAGCGGGCGGCCCGATTGCTGGATTGTACCGTCGCGAAGCACAGCGATGGTCGTGGCCATGGTCATGGCTTCGGCCTGATCGTGGGTCACGTAAATGATGGTGGCCTGAAGCCGCTGGTGGAGCTTGATCAATTCGGCGCGCAGTTGGGCACGCATCTTGGCATCAAGGTTGGAGAGGGGCTCGTCGAAGAGGAAGACGCGGGGTTGGCGGACGATGGCGCGGCCCACCGCGACACGTTGCTGTTGTCCGCCGGAAAGATCGCGGGGCATGCGCGGAAGGATGTCCTCGATGCCGAGGATGCCGGCAGCCTCGCGGACGCGCCGTGCGATGTCGGCCGGACGAAGACCTCGGACACGGAGACCGAAAGCCAGGTTTTCCGCCACGGTGAGGTGGGGGTAGAGCGAGTAGTTCTGGAAGACCATAGTGACGTCGCGGTCGCCGGGGGGCAGACCGCTCACGTCGGTATCGCCGATGAGAATGCGGCCGGAGGTGAGACTCTCAAGGCCGGCCACCATGCGCAAAGTGCTCGTCTTGCCGCAACCGGATGGGCCGAGCAGGACAACGAAAGACCTATCGGGTATTTCCAGGGAAAGGCCAAGCACCGCCGGGATCTCTTCGCCGCGACGACCGTGGTAGATTTTGGTGACGTTTTGAAGGGTGACGCTGGCCATGGAGCGGGGCGCGTGGCTCACTTCTTGGGCGACGGTAAGCGACGCGGCGCGAGGAATAATGGCTGGTGCGGCCCGCGGAGGCAAGGACCCGCGGGCCTACAACCACGGCCCGCGATGCGATTGCGCGTTGCGGTGCTCGCCCTCCGGCAAAGATTATCCGGGGATGGGAACTGGTTCGAGATGCCAAATGTCTTTGGCGTATTCCAAAATAGTGCGGTCGCTGGAAAATTTTCCGACCCGTGCCGTGTTCAGAACGGCCATTTTGCCCCAGCGGGCTTTGTCCTGATAGGCGGCAGAGACTTTTCCCTGGGTCTCGCAGTAGGATTTGAAGTCGGCCAGGCAGAGGTAAGGGTCGTGGTAGAGGAGATTGTCGCGGAGCGGGGCGAGGACGTGCGCGCCCTCGTCCGGAGTGAAGTAGTCGGTCCCCAGCCAGTCGATGATGGCGGCAAGTTCGGGGTCGGAATCGTAGAACGTCTGCGGGTCGTAGCCGGCGGCAAGCAGTTCACGCACTTCGTCCACGGTACGGCCGAAAATGAAGATGTTTTCTTCGCCGACTTCCTCGAGGATCTCGACGTTGGCGCCGTCGAGGGTGCCGATGGTGATGGCGCCATTGAGGGCAAGTTTCATGTTGCCCGTTCCGGAGGCCTCCTTGCCGGCCGTGGAGATTTGTTCGGAAAGATCGGCGGCGGGGACGATCCTCTGGGCCAGGGAGACGCGGTAATTGGGCATGAAGGCGACTTTGAGCTTGCCCTTGATGCGTTTGTCCTCGTTGATTTTCGCGCCAACGGCGTTGATCGCTTTGATGATGAGTTTGGCTGTGTCGTAACCCGGAGCCGCTTTGGCGGCGAAGATAAATACACGCGGCGGAATGTCGAGATTCGGGTCCTTGAGCAGGCGGCGGTAGAGCCAAAGGATG
This sequence comes from Chthoniobacter flavus, assembly GCA_945870655.1. Taxonomy (GTDB): domain Bacteria; phylum Verrucomicrobiota; class Verrucomicrobiia; order Chthoniobacterales; family JACTMZ01; genus JACTMZ01. The sequence goes on from CAMBSX010000034.1 coordinate 7,927, forward strand.
TGCAGCAGGTTGAGGTGTTGCCGCTTGTACTCGTGCAGTCGCTTGATTTGCACGTCGAACATGGCCGAGGGGTCGACCGCAACGCCGCACTCGTCGAGGATGCGTTTGGCCAGCCTCGCCTTGTTGGCCTGCTTGACTGCCATGAATTCTTCGCGGAATTCGGCGTCATCGGCGTGGGGCTCGAGCTTGCGCAGCAGGTCGAGGTTGCGCTCCCAACCGGCGCCTATGGTGCGGGTGATGAGGTCGGAGAGGCGCGGGTTGCAGGCCACGAGCCAGCGCCGCGGGGTGATGCCATTGGTCTTGTTGTTGATCCGTCCGGGGTAGAGGGCGTCGAAATCGGGAAAGAGGTCCGATTTGACCAATTTGGTGTGGAGGGCAGCCACGCCATTGACCGAGTGGCTGCCGACTACGCTGAGATGACCCATCCTGACCATCTGTTCGTGGCTTTCCTCGATGAGGGAAAGCGCGCGCTTTTTCCCCACGTCGCCCGGCCACTTCTTCTCCACTTCCTCAAGGAAGCTTTTGTTGATCTCAAAAATGATCTGCAAATGGCGCGGGAGGACTTTGCGCAGGAGAGCGACACTCCACTTCTCCAGCGCTTCGGGCAAGAGGGTGTGGTTGGTATAGGCGAAGGTGCGGGTGACGATCGACCAGGCTTGGTCCCAAGGAAGGCCGTAGTCATCGACCAAGAGGCGCTGCAGTTCGGGGATACTGATTGCGGGGTGCGTGTCGTTGAGCTGGATGGCAACCTTCTCCGGGAACTTGGACCAGTCCGCATTGTCTTTCTGGAACCGGCGGATGATGTCCCGGAGGGAGCAAGCGGTAAAAAAGTATTGTTGGAGGAGCCGGAGCTCTTTGCCCGCCTCGGTGTGGTCGTTTGGGTAGAGGACTTTGCTGATCGTCTCGGCCATGTTCTTCTGCCGGACAGCCTCCTCGTAACCGCCGCGGTTGAAGGCGTCAAAGTCGAAGTCTTCGGGGGCTTTCGATTCCCAGAGGCGGAGGAAGTTGACCGTCTCGGTTCCGTAACCAGGAATTGGAATGTCATAAGGCACGCCAATAATCTTGCGGAACCCGACCCAAACCGACTGGGTGCGGCCGAGGCCGTCGTCCACCGTCTCGACGTAGCCGTAGACCGGGACCTCCTGACGGTGGGAGGGGCGGATGATTTCCCACGGTGAGCCGTACTGGATCCATGCGTCGGGGAGTTCGACTTGGTAGCCGTGGCGGAACTCCTGCTTAAAGAGGCCGTATTGGTAGTGGATGCCGTAGCCCACGGCGGGGAGGTCGAGCGTGGCCAGCGAGTCGAGAAAGCACGCGGCAAGGCGACCGAGGCCGCCATTGCCTAGCGCCATGTCGTATTCTTCATCGCGCGTCTCCTCGAGGGGATGACCGAGGTTGTCGAGAGCCTCGTTGACTTGATTAAAGACCCCGGCGGCAATCATATTGTTGGCAAAGAGGCGGCCCATGAGGAACTCCATGGACAGGTAGTAAACCCGGCGGACGTTTTGTTCGTTGTGGACAGCGAGTGTTTTCATCATGCGCTCGATGACGATGCGCTGGATGGCCATTGATGTGGCGATCCACCATTCCCGGCGCGACGCCGTGGCTTGGTCGCGGGCCATGGTGTATTTCAACTCGTCGATGATTTCCTTCTCGAATTTCAGAGGTGCAATCTGGTGCATGATGTGTGCCGGACGTTAATGTAGAATGACAAGGGTGCGAGAAATATTTGTTCATCGCGCGATGTGGCAGTATTGACAACCGCATGACCATTGTAGTCGGCGCTGGGTTGGCGGGTTCGACCTGCGCAAAGTTGCTCTGGGAAGCCGGGTGCCCTTTTGTCCTTTGTGAGGCGTCCGGGCGTCCGGGAGGAAGGGCGGTTTCCGATCGGAGCCCGGAGGGTTTTGTTCTCGATCGCGGGTTCCAGGTACTTCTCGATTCCTATCCAACGGCGCGCCGACATTTTGATCTTGCCGCGTTGGGTGGCGGACGCTTCCGGGCAGGCGCCATGTTTGTCGGAGGCGTCCGGCCGAGATGTCTGGAGAACCCCTTGCGCCGGCCGCCGGCGCTCTTGGGAGCGCTGCGCGCGGAGGTCATCCCTAAGGCCGACTTGCTCCGTTTGCTCCGTCTGGTGGCCACGTCTTTCGGACCCGGGGGAGCCGAGGAAAATTTTTCGACCGGGGCCTTGTTGCGGCGCTACGGATTCAGTGAAACTTTTTTCACCCGCTTTGCCCGGCCTTTCTTCGGTGGTGTGCTGCTCGACCCGGAGTTGCGGACCAGCGCCGAGGTGTTCCTCGGTTACCTGAGACGCTTTGTCACCGGACGGGCCCTGCTTCCCGCCGGGGGCATCGGTTCGCTCGCCGAGCAGCTGGTCTCCAGAATTCCCCGGGACATGGTTCGTTACGATATGCGAGCGGAGGCACTACAATTTGCGGAGGGCAAGGTTTGCGGGGTGCGCTTCGCCAACGGGGTCTTTCTGGCCGGGGACGAGGTCATTCTGGCCGTCGACGAGCCGGCGGCCTGCCGTTTGCTCGGCAGCGGACGGCCCCGGGCCGCCTTGGCCACGGCCGTCCATTATTTTGCGGCGGACCGCCCGTTTTATCGCGGCGCGTGGCTGTGTCTCCCGCCAAGGCGCGAGACGAGCCCGGTCCTGCACGCCGCCTTGGTTAGCAATGCCGCGCCCAGTTTGGCGCCGCGGGGTGCGCATTTGTGGAGTGTAACGGTTTTGCCTGGCCATCCCCGCGCGACGGATGCGGAATGGGTGCGGGCAGAGGTGGCGTCATGGTTCGGTGAGGACCCTCGCTCGATGCGCTCCCTGGCTTTTATTGAAGTTCCCTATGCGGTGCCCGAGCAGTTGCCGGGCTTCCGCCGCCGTCCTTCGCCTTGGGGCGTGCTTTCTCCCGGCGTTCAGGTGGCCGGTGATGCCAACTGCGGTGCCAGCATCGACGCGGTGATGGCCAACGGCGAGGAGGCCGCCAAAAAAGTGATTTCGCCCGGGCGGCTTAAGTGATTGATTCTTTCCTGCTCCGGCGCATGAAAAAAACTTTGCTCACCATACTGCAGTTGGCTGTCACCATCGGTCTCCTGTGGTGGGTCTTCCATGACCCCGAGCGCCGGAGCGAGATGCTCGGGGCGGTCAGGCTGGCCGACTGGCGCTGGTTGGGGGCGGGTGTCGGTGTGTTTTTTCTTTGCACCGTCGTGGCCACGGCCCGGTGGAAAATTCTTTTGGCCGTGCAGAACATCCACATGTCCTGGCTCCGGACGTGGCAATTGTTCATGATCGGAATGTTCTTTAATCTCTTCATGCTCGGCTCGACCGGCGGTGACGTGGTGAAAATGTTTCTGACCATGCGGGAGGCGAGGGATAACAAAGCGGCGGCGCTGCTCAGCGTGTTCATGGACCGGGTGATCGGAATGCTCGCGCTGATTTTTCTCAGCGTGGCCTTCCTTTATTTTCGTTACGACTTGCTCAACCACGCCGAGGGAAGCTCGACCCTACTGAATTTGCTTTTGTGGCTGCTCGGTGCCGCCCTGATCACCATCGTTGGCATGTTTGCCATCTCGGGACTCGGCTGGGTGCATTATCTACCGCAGTGGACACCGCTGCGGGGCAGGATCGTGGAAGTTTCGGCGGCTTGCCATATGTACGCCAAAGGCTGGCGCCTGACTATTTGGGCCTTGCTTATTTCTTTTCCGCTTTTCGGGATGTTTTTCACCACGTTTTACTGCGCGGCCCGCGCTTTCACCGACCTGCTCGGTGTGATCGATATTTTTTCGGTCATGCCGATTGTCGCGGTGATTACGGCCATCCCGATCAGTATTTCCGGCATCGGCCTGCGGGAGAGTCTCTTTGTTTCCCTGCTTGCGCCGTTCGGGGTCGGGGCGGCCATTGCCACGCTGATCTCAGTGACCGGTTTTCTCATCAACACGCTTGGCAGTCTGGCCGGCGGGATCGTTTTTCTTTTTTACCGGTCTTCCTCCCATGAATCGATCAACCTGCGCGACATGCGGCAGGAGGTGGACCGGCTCGAGGGTCAAATCGAGCACAGCGAGTGAGCAAGGCAGGCCAGCTCCGGATCAGCCTCAGCTTCGACGGCAAACTGCTCGGGCCTCCTGCTCAGGCGGGGGTGCTGGCGTCCATGCTCGCGGCCGGGACTTTAAAGCGTTTGCGTGTTCTTTTCGTCCCGAGAATCGTTGGAGGGGCTGGCACCCCGACCCTGATCGGCCCCGGGGTCCGCTCGCTGCTCGAGAAGTCGGTTCTCCTGCGACTGGAGAAACTGCGTTGCCGTGGCCGGCGCTACGAGGCGGAATACAGCGTGCGAACCGCGGGGGTTTTTGCTTCCGCCGTCCCGGCCAAGGCTGTAAAAGATTTGCCATGCAAGCGCGCAATCCGGAAGACAACTTCATTCAGTGGCTGATCCTTCTGGCCGCCGCGGGGACGGCGATTGGTTTTCTCACCCTTGCCGTGATTGTTACGGTGATGGTCAGTGCCAATTTCAACATCCTGAATTGGATGGAGTAGGAAAGGCTTGCCAGCTTTCCGTTCGGACGATAGGTTCCCACCCCTTATGCCGAAACCGGTAGCTCGCAGAAAAACAAAGAAGGCAGTGGCCAAGCGATTCAAGGTCACTGGCACCGGCAAGGTCCTCCGTGCCCATGCTTCTCGTCGCCACTTGATGTCGTCGAAAAGCGCCAAGCGGAAGCGGCACCTCGCGAAGAGCGCCCTGGTGGACGTCTCCGACGTGGCCCGCATCAAGGAGAATCTGCCTTTTGGCTAGAGATTGACGCCGGCTGGCGCACCTGGCTCCGCGAATCGGGGCTCACGGGACGGATGAGGTGCACGGCCGAACAACGAAACGATCTGTCCCAAGGAGACCGCCGCGAGGCGGAAAAATAGATGCCAAGAGCAACAAACGCGCCGGCCAGTCGTGAGCGGCGCAAAACGATGGTGTCGAAGGCCAAGGGTTACCGCGGCCGTCGCAGCAAACTGTTCCGTTACGCCAAAGACGCGCGGATGAAAGCCCAAGTCTGGGCGACCCGCGACCGCAAGACGCGCAAGCGGAATTTCCGCGGACTGTGGATCACCCGTATCAATGCGGCGTGTCGCGCCGAGGGGATCACCTACAGTCGATTGATGGAGGGCCTGAAAAAGGCATCCATCGCGATCAACCGCAAGATGCTGGCCGATTTGGCCGTGGCCGACGAAGCCGCGTTCCAGCAAATCGTGGCGAGAGGTGCAGCGGCTCTGAAAGCGGCCTGATTCTGTTGTCGAGGCGGCAGCTTCCACCGTCTCTACGCCAGGCTGGCGCGGCAATAACTGCCGCGGCTACACTGCCCACACCATGCGTGAGGAACTGATCGCCCTGCGCGAGCGAGCGCTCCGCGATATCGCGGGCGCGGGCGACCTGCCTTCACTCGAGCTGGTCCGCGTGGCAATCACGGGCCGGTCGGGTGGGCTCACTAAGGCCGGAGAGCAGATGCGGCATTTGTCCAAGGAGGAGCGTCCGGACATCGGCAAGCTTCTCCATGAAGTCCGCACCGCGCTGACCGGTGCGCTCGAGGTGCGCGGGTCGGAGCTTTCCGCCGCGGCTGAGGAAGCGGAATTGTCGCAGATTGACCCGACATTGCCCGGCGTGGCGCGAACAGTCGGAAGCTTGCATCCCCTGCAGCATCTCCAGCGTCGGGCGGTCGAGATTTTCCGGAGGATGGGATTTGCCTTGGCCGAGGGGCCAGACATCGAGACTGAGTGGCACTGTTTCGACGCCCTCAATACGCCGCCTGACCATCCGGCACGCAACGAGCAGGACACTTTTTATCTGCCCGACGGGCGACTGCTGCGGACTCATACTTCGAGTGTGCAGATCCGCACCATGGAGAAAGGGATGCCCCCGATCCGGATTATCGCCCCGGGTGCGGCCTACCGCCGTGACGAAGTGGATGCCACCCACTTGGCGCAGTTCACCCAGATGGAGGGCCTCTATGTTGACGAAGGGGTAACTCTGGCAGATTTGAAGGGCACACTAGAATTTTTCTTCCGCGAGCTGTTCGGACCCGACACCAAGGTGCGGTTCCGTCCTCATTTTTTTCCCTTTACCGAACCGAGTTACGAGATCGATGTGCGTGCGGCTGCCTTGGGCGGCGGGGAGCGCTGGCTCGAGTTGGCAGGGTGCGGCATGGTTGATCCGGCGGTCTTTGCGCAGATCAACGATCGCCGCGGCGACCAAGCTTTCGATCCGGACAAAGTGACCGGTTTCGCCTTTGGCTTCGGCCTCGAACGTCTCGCCATGATCCTCTACGGCGTGCCGGATATCCGGATGTTTGTCGAAAACGACCAACGGTTTCTGGGCCAATTTGCGTCATGAAAATCTCCCTTGAGTGGCTCAAAGATTATGTGGAGCTGTCCGGGTCGGCAGACCAGCTGGCCGAAGCACTGACCGGCGGCGGAACCGAAGTGGTCGGGCGCGAGGAGAGGGGCAATATCCCGGACAAGGTGGTCGTCGCCCAAGTCCTTTCCAGTGTGCCGCATCCCAATGCCGACCGTTTGCGGGTCTGCCAGGTTGACGACGGATCGGGTTCTCCTCGACAGGTCGTCTGTGGAGCGAAAAATTTCCGGGATGGCGACAAGGTGGCCCTTGCTCTTCCTGGCGCGGTGCTCGGTCCGGATTTCAAAATCAAGGCCGGGAAGCTGCGCGGTGAAAAGTCGGACGGCATGTTGTGCAGTGCCAAGGAGTTGGCCTTGGCCGAAGATGCCGATGGTTTGCTCATTTTGGCGGGAGAGTTTCCGGTGGGCAAACCGGTGAAGGATCTTTTTCCTCCCGACACGGTGTTCGAACTGGAAGTGACGCCCAACCGCCCCGATTTGCTCGGCTACCGCGGCGTGGCGCGAGAGGTGGCCGCTCTGACCAAGGTCGAGGCAACATTGGCGACGGCGCCGGCCGTCCCGGAGAAGCCGGCGGACGGATTTGTCCGGCTGGAGGATGCCGGATGTCCGTTTTACACCGCGCGGATCATCCGCGGGGTCAAAGTCGGGCCCAGTCCGCAATGGTTGGCCGACCGCCTGGTCGCTGCGGGGTTGAGGCCGATCAACAATGTGGTCGACGTGACCAACTACGTTCTTTTGGAAACCGGCCAACCTTTGCATGCCTTCGACTTGGCCAAGCTCGAGCAGGAAATCGTGGTGCGCAGTGCGCGCGAAGGCGAACTGCTCCGGACTCTCGATGGTTCGGAACTCAGGCTGCGGACCCATGATCTGGTCATCGCCGACGCCGGGAAACCGGTGGCGCTAGCTGGGGTGACGGGAGGAGCGGAAACGGGAGTGACGCCGGGGACAAGGGACATTTTGCTCGAAAGCGCGTGGTTCGAGCCCTCACGGGTGCGCAAGTCCTCGCGCGAATGGGGGCTTTCCACCGACTCAAGCTACCGTTTCGAGCGCCGGGTTGATCCGTCGGGAGTTCTGCCGGCCTCGGCCCGCGCCGCGGACTTGATTGAGGAAACGGCGGGAGGAGAGGCTGATGCGGAGGTCATGGTCGCGGGAGGGGAACCGCGGAGCCGGGCCATGATCACCTTCAGCCACGACCGCTGTCGTGCCTTGCTCGGCTTGGATATCGGCAACGCGGAGATCGATGACATCTTCTCGCGGCTCGGACTGATCAAAGTTGGCAGCCAGTGGAGCGTGCCGGGATTTCGGCCGGATCTGACCCGCGAGGTGGATTTGATCGAGGAGGTCATCCGCATGGCGGGGATTCAGCGTGTGCCCTCGCGCCTGCGCGGGTTTCCTGCGGCAGCGAGTGTGGCGGATTTGCGGCATGATAATGGAGAAAAGTTGCGTGAACGCCTGAGGGCACAAGGCTTCAGCGAGGCGCGGACCTCCCATTTTGTTTCTCCGGACGCATTGCAGCGGGCGGGTGGGACGACGGATGCCGCGGTGGCGGTAAAGAATCCGCTGGGTGCGGATCAGGCGCTGCTGAGACCGACTTTGCTCGCCGGTTTGCTCGAAGCGTTGGCGCGGAATGTGCGCCACGGGGCGGAGAGTGTGCGTTTGTTCGAGGTCGGGTCGGTGTTCAGGGCCGCAGGCAAGGAGGAGGGTACGGCCCTGGGCCTGCTTTGCACGGGCGTGGAGGCGGGCCTTTTTGATTTGAAAGGGGTCCTCCAGGCCGCCCTCGGTGCAGTGGAATTCGCGCCTCAGGACGGCCTTGTTTTGCGCGTGACCGGCGCAGGCTTCGAAGGTTTGCTGCGGAGACTGCCCCGGGCGCTCGGGGAGGTATTTGCCGCCAAATCCGCGGTTTATTATGCGGAAATAGACGTCGATGGTTGGTTGGGGGTCATGCCGTCTCCCGTGCGGGTGCGAGCTTTGCCGAAGTTTCCGGCCATCACGCGGGACTTGTCTCTCATCCTGCCGAAGGCCACGCGCTATGCGGCGGTGGAGCAGGCTTTGTCCGGGGCGCGGGCCCCGCATTTGTTTTCAGTTGGACTGAAGGATGTTTTCGCAGACCCGAGCGGTGTAAAGTTACCGGCGGAGCAGCGTTCTTTGACCGTCACCTTGACATTCCGCGACGAGGCACGAACATTGACCTCGGACGAGGTTGATCGCGCAGTCGAAACATTGCGCGAGCATGCGAAATCGGCGCTCGGTGCTGTCTTTCGTACCTAGATCTTTCGCATCGCCGCAGACAATTTGCCCTGGAGAGTTCGAGTAAACGATTCAAGCCCCGAACCGTATTATATCATCCCAGGAGGCTGTGCTGTGGCCGGCAAGGACATGCCTTCGTTGGAAGTCCGCGCTGGCCGCGGCGGTCGTCCGCCCTTGTCTTCAAGGGATCGGGAATTGGGTCGTGACGGCTCACCTGGGGCAATACTTGACAAAGCGCCTCCCGCACCAGCGGGGG
>CAMBSX010000035.1 GCA_945870655.1 Chthoniobacter flavus
CAATATCCGGCAGACCACGGGGGCAAGTTGCCAGCGCTTTTTCCCGGGCAAGTGCTGGAATACGAATCTGGCCGCGGCGGCCGCATCGTCACGGAGTGCGCGGCCTACCTCGGAGTGTCAACCTCTCCGCCGAAATACCTGGTCCGCTCACTGATGCCCCGCGCTTACGCGCGCCAGACCGTTCCGGCCGACCCGGCACAAATGCGCGTTTGGGTCGTGAACACCAAGCTGACCAATAACGGGGCCGTCATGAATCCCTTCGGCAAGGTGACCACACCCGGCGAACCACCGACCGGCAGTAGTTTGCTCGGCACTCTCTCGGAAGTTTCGGCGCCGTGGATGATAACCACCGCGGACCAAAAGCAACCCAACGTGGCCTCTGCCCCGTGGAGAGCCAACACCCCGCCGGCCCCTCCCTTGGGTGATGCCCGCGCCGTTTTCCGCTTCGACGGATCGGCCGGCTTGGTCAAGATTGAGCTGCCGTGAGATTCGTGCCGCTCATCTTGCTGCTGGCGTTTGCCGATTGTCGGGCCAAAGCAGTGGACTCCTCCGCCCACCGCTTTCGCATCGAGACCGTGGCCGAAGGACTCAAGCGCCCGTGGGCCGTGGCACAGCTCCCCGACGGGCGGTTCCTCGTCAGCGAGAGGGGGGGGCGTCTCCTTCTTTTCGCCGCCGCTGCCGCGGAACCGCAGGAGGTCGCCGGCGTTCCGCAGGTTGTGGCCTCCGGCCAAGGCGGGCTTCTCGATGTGGTGCTTCACCCCGATTATGGGAAAAATGGCTGGATCTACCTTTCGTTTTCCAAGCCGACCGGCAAGGGCGCGCACACCGCCATCGTGCGCGGCAAGCTGGAGGGAGACCGCTTCACCCATGTCGAAACCGTATTCGATCCGCCCGCGGATCAGGCGCATTCCGGCGCGATTCATTTCGGCTCACGCCTCGCTTTCGACGGGCGCGGACACTTGTTTTTCTCCGTCGGGGATCGCGGCGGGCCGACCACTCCGGAGAATCCGGCGCAGGATGCGGGACAGGCCGCCGGAAAAATTCATCGCCTCCGGGACGATGGAAAGATTCCAGACGACAATCCTTTTGTCGGCACATCGGGCGCCATGACCTCCGTCTGGGCCTTGGGTACCCGCAACGCCCAAGGCTTGGTTTACGATCCCGCGACCGGGCGACTGTGGGCCACCGAGCACGGGCCGCGCGGCGGGGACGAACTCAACATCATCCGCAAAGGTGCCAACTACGGTTGGCCGGTTGTGACCCACGGCATCAATTACAACGGGACAACCATCAGCGATGACAAGTCGGCCCCCGGAATGGAAAATCCCGTCGTGCAATGGACCCCCGTCATTGCCGCGTCCGGGCTCGCCCTTTACCGGGGCGACAAATTCCCGCTCTGGCGCGGCAATCTTTTTGCCGGCGGACTTGCCGGACAAAGGTTGGTGCGTCTGGAGCTCAATGGAACCAGCGTGGCAAAGCAGGAGATCCTGCTCCGTGATACCGGCCGCATCCGCGATGTCCGCTCGTTCGACGACGGTTTCCTTTACGTTGTCTACGACGAACCCGGCAAAGTCGTGCGGCTCGTGCCCGAGTAAAGGTGGTCGCCGGATCCATCGATCCGCGAAGCCCTCTGCCACCACGCCGGGCTTACATTCGGGTGTAGAGGTCGCCCAGGACCCAGATGGTTCCTCCAATCATGAGGAACAGGATGAAACCGGTAAACAAAACCAGTTGGAGATCTTCCTTCTGCTGGCTTCTGAACGAGAGGTGCAGGAAGAAGCGGAAATGGACGATCACTTGCAGGATGGCACAGAGGACGAGAACGATATAGCTGCGCGCCCCTCCCACCGTCGCCACGAGAGCGAAGGGGATGATCGTGAGAACCGCCGCCAGCGCAAAGCCGGTCAGGTAGTGGTGAAATTCCTTGGATTTTTTCATCAGAGCAATCCTCCCAAGAAAACGAAGCTGAAGATGAAAATCCAGATGACATCGAGAAAATGCCAGAACACCGCCCAGCGGAGCAGGGCCAACTTCCAGCGGCGGTCGACCCCCCGAACCAGAACCCCGGCGACAATGACCAGACACCAAATGATTCCTGCGGTCACATGCAGACCGTGGAGCCCGACCAGGGACCACAAGGCGGAGAGGTAGCCGCTGCGGGTCGGCGGACCCCCGGCGGCGGCCATGGAAAGGAAGTCGGAAACCTCACGATAAAGGAATCCGCACCCGAGCAGGACCGTGAGCAGGAGCCAAAACACCAATTTTTTGGTGCAGGCACCTCGTCCGCCATGTTCCTGCTTCATGGTCAAGACCGCCATTCCGCTGGTCACACTCGAGAGGAGAAGAAAGGTGGTTTGCCAGGCGATGCTGCCGAAGTCGAAGAGTTCCTTGGGGCCGGGGCAACACGCGAGAGGCACGGTGGTGGCGAAAACGGCAAAAAACATCCCGAAGGTCACCAGATCACTCATCATGAAAACCCAGAACCCGAAGACGGAAGTCTCCGCCTCGAGGTGGTCGTCGCCGTGCTCTTCGCCCAGATTCAAGCCGGGATGGAGTGATCGTCCGGTCGGGGCACTCATGGGTTGGTGATGATGTCGGGACGGGCCAGTCCTTGGTTGGCCTCGTTGCACTCGTCGTCGCGCGTGACGCCCCGGCTTTCGCGGGCCGCCCGGCGCCAGGCTTCATCGATCTCGCGCACCTCGGCGGCGGGAATGGTTTTTTTTCTTTCCGGCAGAAAGGCGTAAGTGATGACCGTCACGATGCAACCCAGGAAGCAGATGACGGCCAACCACCACATATACCAGACCAAGCCGAAGCCGAGCCCCGAGCCCAGTGCCGCAATAATCAGGCCGTAGTAAGTGTTGGCGGGCATCTCGATGTCTTCGTATTTCTCGATCGGCCGGTAGGCCGTGCCCTTGGCCTTCGCCTCCGTGAAGGCATCCCGGCCATCGACCTTGGGCAGAACCGCAAAATTCCATTCGGGAGTCGGTGCGGGGGTCCACCACTCGAGGGTTCGCCCGTCCCAAGGGTCACCCAAGGGAACCATCAATTTCTTCCGGTTCACCACGCTCCGCCAAAGGGTCAGGAGCACGAAAGTGAAGGCGAGACCGAGAAAGAGTGAGCCGATTCCCGAGACAACCATCCAAGGGACCAGCGCCGGATCCTCGTAGGCGACCGTCCGCCGAGTCATCCCCATCATTCCGACTTGGTAAAGAGGCAGGAAGGTTAGGATGAAGCCGAACGCCCAGAAGAAGGCCGTGATCCGGCTGTAACCGTCGAGGAGCCGGAACCCGTAAATTTTCGGAAACCAGTAGTAAATGCCCGCGAGAACCCCAAACAGAGTTCCGGGAATGATCACATTGTGGAAATGGGCGACCAGAAAAAGGCTGTTGTGCAACTGGTAATCCAGCGTGGGGTTGGCCAAGATCACCCCACTGAGTCCGCCGATGGCAAAGAGGACGAAAAATCCGCACAGGTAGAGCATCGGCGTGGTAAAACGAACCCGCCCGCCCCATAGAGTCGCCAGCCAATCATAGATTTTCACCCCCGTGGGGATGGCAATCAGGAGCGTCGCGATGCCAAAAGCGGCGTTCACCGTGGTCGATTGCCCCATGGTGAAGAAGTGGTGCAGCCAGACCATGAACGAAAGAACCGCGATGCACATCGTCGCCGCCACCAGCCCGACGTAGCCGTAAAGCCGCTTCCCGGAAAAGGTGGCCGCGATTTCCGACATCACCCCGAAGGCCGGAAGGATGAGGATGTAAACCTCCGGGTGACCGAACATCCAAAACAGGTTGATGAAGTTCATCAGATTCCCGCCCATGTCGTTCGTGAAAAAGTGAAAGTCGAGATAGCGGTCGAGCCCGAGCATGAGGCAGCAGGCGGTGAGCGGCGGCATCGCGAAGATCAGCAGGATGGACGTGCAGAGGGCCGTCCACGTGAACAGCGGCATCCTCATGAAACTCATCCCCGCCGTGCGCATCTTGTAAATGGTCACCGCAAAGTTGACTCCGGTAAGGGTGGAACCGATTCCAGAAATCCCAATGGACAGGATGTAATAATCCGGGCCGACTCCGGGATTGATCAAGCGACCGGTGAAAGAAGGATACCCGGTCCACCCGCCGGTCGAAAACTCCCCGACCAGCAGCGAGATCATGATGAGAAATCCGCCGACCGCGGTGAGACCCAGGCTGATTTGATTGAGCTTCGGAAAGGCCACATCCCTGGCACCGATCTGCAAGGGGACGACGATATTGATCAGACCGATCAGAAATGGCATCGCCACGAAAAAGATCATGTTGGTGCCATGGGTCGTGAAGAGTTGGTTGAAATGATCGGAGGAGAGAAACCCGCCATTGAGGGCCACCGCCTGGTTGACCCGCATCAAAATGCCCTCGACCACCCCGCGGAACAACATGATCACGGCGAAGATGATATACATCGTGCCGATTTTTTTGTGATCGACACTCGTCAGCCATTCGAAAAGGGGCTTCCACCACTTCATCCAAAAAAGAAGAGCAACCACCAATGCCCCTCCCAACGGAATCATGGCCGCCGCACCGGCGGTGATGAAGGTGTTCAAATTGGGATCTTCAAACTCTTGGACGAGAATGATCGAGTCCCAGGTCAGTCTGCCAAAAAGCGCCTCGAACATTTTACATTTTCATATCCATCATGGGTTTCTCTTGGGCGGCTGGAAGGGGGGATTTCGTGGGATCGTAAGAGGGGCTCCCCGGCTGGCTTTCCGGAGTCATGTCCTCGACCATGTAGCGGGCCAGCACGCGTTGAAAAATTTTCGAATCCCCGAGGACCATTTCAATCGGACCTTTTCGGTCCTCGATGTTGAGGGATTTTTTGGCCTCTTCCGCAGTGCCCTGCACGGCCAGAAGGGCGTATGTGTCGGCGGTGAGCGCGAGGTCGTTCGCTTGCACCTTCTTCATCCGGGCCTCGTATTCCTCCCGGGAAACCGAGAAAACTTGGAATTTCTGCTTCCAGAATCCGTTCCCCGTGAATTGCGTATTCATCCCGGTGGCCTCCCCCTGCCGGGCGGCAAGGAAGTTCAACTTCGTGGTCATGGCCGGCATGGCATAAATCTGACCGACAATCGCCGAAATCCGCAGGCTCTGCATCACGGTGTCGGTCGTCAAAGTCAACTCGACCGCGCGTCCCTCGGGCACGACCAACTCATCCACGAGCGCAACTCCCTCGTCCGGATAGATGAAGATCCATTTCCAATCGAGTCCTATAACGTGGATTTGCAGCGGGTCTTTGCCCAGTTCCTTGTAGGGGTCGAGGCGGAAGGTCATGTTCCAAAGACTCACCCCCATCAAAGTGACGACAAGAATCGGCACGCCCCACATCAACGATTCAAGGACCCGGTTCGATTCCCAGTTCGGGCGATATTTGCCCGTCGGCTTGCTTCGACGATACCTCCACAGAATCAACGGTGTGGCGACCAGGACGGGAACCACCGCGATCATAGTCAGAAGAGTTACGAATTTGAGATGCCGCAACTGCTCCGCCGCCACGGGCCCCATCGGCTGCAGAAAAGATTCCGCAACGGCTAGGGTGAAAGGTGGGTCGATCATCGCCAAAAAAACTCGGATCTTTGTTTGTCAGCTTTGCCCCAGGCTAACCAGCGAAAATTGGCCTCTTGGAAAAAAGGCCTGAGCGTGCCGCGGACCATCGCGGCGGTGAATTCCACGGGATCAATCGGGCCGTCTTTGCCCGGAGGAGTGCGATCCATTCCCAAAATCACGCCCGCGCCGCCGTTGCCCACGACTCGACCGATGGTGCGGAAGCCAACCCCTACACGTAGGACATGAAGGCCACCTCAACGCCGAAGACCCACATGATCACGCGCAACATACTAGCCTACACGGTCAGCGTCCATCTCCTCTTCCGCGAGAAGGTGAAACACACTTCGCCCAGCCACTGGGACAACGATCCGTTGTCTTACTCCTCGCCGTTGGATCTCCGGAATCAAGAGGACTCCGGCAACTTGTCGGCATGCTTCATCATCAAACGGTGCAGGCGCCGGAAAGCCCGCCGCGCCGACTCGACGTCCTGCTCGGCGGCGAGGCGCTTGGCCAGCGAGGTAATGCGTTGATCTTCCGTGGCAAAAGCGCGGGCGATCACGGTGGACTGATGTCCCACTCCTTCCAAAGATTCGCGCAGCAGCGTCTCCCGGATGGCTTCGTACGCACCGATTGCGGTGATGACATAGGGGGGCACCTCGGCGAAGTTATGGTTCTCAAGATACGGGCAAGGGGGCAGATCGTCGCCCGCCAGCGGAGTCAACCATGGCCCGGAAAGCATCGCCACAGCGGCACCTAAGAGGAAACAAATCAGACCAACGGTGAGAATCTTCCCGCCCATGAGGATCTCAGTCCTCTTTGCGCCCGCGCAAAACGAGGCGGGCCAGTTCTAGGTCCGCCGGGTAAGTGATCTTACCATTCCATTCCGGAGTCTCGACCAGGGCTACCGGGGCCCCGGCCGCTTGAACCGCGGATGTCTCGTCCGGGACCTGGCCGCCGGTGGCGATGACTTCGGCGTAAGCATGACGTAGCAATTCGGCACGGAAAATTTGCGGAGTCTCGACAGCCCACAGTCCGTCACGTTCGACCGACTCGACAATGAAGCCCTCGTCGTTGATCCGCTTGAGCGTGTCGGTGACTGGCCTGGCGCAAGCCGCAGCGCCATTGTTGCATGCACTCTCGAGGCAGCGCTCGATCATGGCGCAAGTGACCAATGGGCGGGCCGCATCATGCACCGCAATGATGGCCGCATCCTCGGGCACACACTCAAGACCTTCGGCCACGGACAAATGGCGGTGTGCTCCACCTTCCACCACGGCTTTGAGCTTGGTCGGGGCTGCGGTCCGGGCAATCGCCTCCAATTCGGCCCGCGCGCTGGCCGCACAAACCAGGACAATCGCATCGATGAGCTTTGACTGGTTGAAAGCCGCCACACTACGGCCGAGCACGGGCTGACCCTCCAGTTCGGCCGTCAATTTGTTGAAACCCATGCGGCGACTGGAGCCGGCGGCCACAATGACAGCCCACACCCCGCTTTTTCTGGATGGTGTTTTTTTAGCCAAGTTGCTTGAGAACCTCCGTGTTGACGGCCTTGCCATCGGTCCGCCCGCCCGCTTTGGCCATGACGACTTTCATTACTGCACCCATTTGCGCTTTGCCGGCCGCCCCCGACTCCACAATGGCCTCGCGCACCAGCGCGGACAACTCATCGGCCGAGAGAGGAGCGGGCAAATAGGTCTCAAGCAAAACGAGCTCGGCCTTTTCTTTGGCCGCCTGCTCCTCGCGTCCGCCCTTGGCGAAGCCCTCGATGGCGTCCTGGCACTGCTTGATCCGGCGGCGGAGGACCGTGATGACGTCCGCATCGGCCAAAGTGGCATCGGTCACCGCCCCTTTTTCGATCGCGGCGTATTTCAGCGACGATTTGAGCATGCGCAAGGCGCCGAGCTTGTCGATCTCTTTGGCTTTCATCGCCGCTTTGATGTCTTCGTCGATCCGGACGGCCAAGCTCATACTCCGTAGCCTAAGCACGGGCGCGGCAGGGAGCCAGCGGTTTCCCGTCCCGCCATTGCCGCCGGGGGTCCGCTCCATTAGTTTGGCCGGGGGCATGAGAACGGCACCACGCAAGATTACAATCCTCGGAACTCCGGTGGCGGTGGTCGACTACGATGCGGCCACCGCGGAAAGCATCCGGCTGGCCGGCGAACAGCGTCCCGCCGCCGTGGCGGCCAGCAATACCCACATCGTCGCGTTGGCCCGCCACCAACGCGATTTCGGCGAAGTCATGCGGAAGTTCGACCTCATCCTGCCCGATGGCATGCCGCTGCGCTGGAGTCTCAACGCACAAGGAGCCGCCCTCAAGGACCGCGTCTACGGACCGTATTTCATGGAAAAAATGATCCGGGCCACCCCGCGTCCGTGGCGCCATTTTTTCTTCGGCGGAACGGAAGAAACACTCGAAGCCCTTGTGGCGCACTTGGGTGAAATCCAACCCGGTCTCGAAATTGCCGGCACTTTCTCGCCGCCCTTCCGGGCATGGACCGAGGACGACGAAAAGGCCTTTGCCCAAACCATCACGGAGGCCAAGCCCGATTTCATCTGGGTCGCCCTCGGCGGCGAGCGGCAGGAGCGATGGATCATCGACAACCTGGCGCGCCACACCCGCGGGGTCTTTTTCGCGGTGGGTGATGCCTTTGTCCTTCTCGGTGGACAGCGGGCTTTTGCCCCCCAGTGGATGCAGCGCTCCGGCACCACATGGGCCTACCGTCTTTGGCAGGAGCCCGGCCGTCTCTGGAGGCGCTACACCCAGTTCAATTCGCTCTTTGTTTACTACACCATCCGCGAAGCTTTGGGCGGCCAACCCAAGGAAAAACCCGCCGGCTCCGGAAAACCCAGCATCGCCTTTCTCGGT
Organism: Chthoniobacter flavus; assembly: GCA_945870655.1. Taxonomy (GTDB): domain Bacteria; phylum Verrucomicrobiota; class Verrucomicrobiia; order Chthoniobacterales; family JACTMZ01; genus JACTMZ01. Next base: position 8,446 of record CAMBSX010000035.1, read on the forward strand.
TCCCGCGGCGTGCCGGCCCGTTACTCGGGATTCGAGGTCGTCGTTCAGGAACTCGGCAAACGCCTCGCCGCGCGGGGACATGATGTCACGGTCTACAACCGCCTGCCCCACCACGGGGCACCCCATCCGGTTTGGGAGGGTATGCACATCATCGGACTGCCGACTATCCCGACCAAGAGCCTCGACACCATTGTGCACACGACCCTGTCGATGCTTGATGCGATGCGCAGGAATTATGACATCATCTATCTCTGCGGGGTGGGCAATGCCATTCTCGGTCGCCTCGCCCGATGGCGCGGCACCAAGGTGATCATCAATGTTGACGGGGCGGACTTCAGCCGCAAAAAGTGGCGTGGATTCGCCCGGTTCTGGTTGAAATACAGCGAGCGCTGGGCCACGCAGTCCGCTGACTGCATCATCGCGGACAACGCCACCATTGCCGACCGCTATGCGGACCGCCATGGCGCGCAAACCGAGCACCTTTCCTACGGCCTGACCGTGCGCGACGAGCCCGTACGATCCGGGGAGTTGGAACGCTGGGGACTCCAGCCGGACGGCTACTTCCTTTATGTTTCCCGCCTCACCCCAGAGAACGAGGCGGAGTTGCTGTTGCGCGCTTACCGTGAGTTGGCCGATCCACTGCCGCTGGTCGTGGTGGGCGGGGATCCTTACGAACAAACCTACCACCGAAAGCTGGCGGCTCTGGCCACCAATCGGGTGATTTTTACCGGGCTCCGGTTTTCCGATGCCTACATCGAGCTGAGTCAGCATTCGCGCGCTTTCATCATGCCCGCCATCATCGAGGCCACGCGATTGGTTCTGCTCGACCAGCTCGGCATGGGCAAGGCGATCATTTACCACGACTGCACGGCAACACGCGAGGTGGTTGGTGACGCTGGCATCCCTTTCGGTCCCGAGCACCCGGTCGAAGCGCTGGCCGAGAAGCTCGTCTGGGCCGCGGACCATCCGAAAGACTGTGCGGCCGCGGGGCGGCGCGCCCGCCGCCGTGCGGAACAATTCCGGTGGGAGTCCGTGCTTGCGCGGTATGAGGAAATCTTCCGTCGTATCGGTGCGGCTGGCACATCATGAAGCTTTCAGTCGTCACCCCCTCACTCAACCAGGCACGCTATCTTGGAGCATGCCTTGATTCGGTCCGTCTGGCCGCGGAACATGCTCCCTCGCACGAGATCGAGCACATCGTCATCGACGGAGGATCGACCGACGGAACAACCGAAATTCTGGGCCGACAGACCGCGGTGCGTTGGGTCTCGGAGAAGGACAACGGACAATCCCAAGCCATCAACAAGGGGCTCGGCCTAGCCAGCGGGGACATTCTCGCCTATCTGTGCGCCGACGACCTTTACGAACCGTCGGCCGTGCAACGCGTCCTTGATGTCTTCCGCCGTGAGCACAGCGTTGATGTCGTTTACGCCGATTTCTTTTTCCTCGAAGGGAATTCCGGACGGAAACGGCGCAAGTCGGCAGCCAAGTTTGCCCCGACCGGGCTGATCAAGGGCAACCCGCTCGGACAACCCGCGGTTTGGTGGCGGCGCGGGGTTTATGAAAAATTCGGCGGTTTCGACGAGACGCTTCATTACTGCATGGATCATGAGTATTGGCTCCGGCTGGGTGCCAAGGTGCGATGGCACTACCTTCCCGAACCTCTGGCCGTTTCGCGTTTGCACGCGGACGCTAAAACGAGCCGGCAACTTTCCAAAATGTGGTGCGAGACCGCCCGGATGCTCACCCGAGAGGGATGGCGCTTCGGGCCTTGGTGGAACGCTTTCTCCATGGCCGTCTGGGGACGTCACTACTATCTTCTCAAACGTCGCTGGTTCGCCCGATGAAACCCCGCCTCCTTGTGGTTGAACTTCATCACCTCGGAGATGCGGTGATGAGCATCCCGTTGGTCCGCGGGGCGGCAGCCCGTTACGAAGTCCATGTCCTCTGCCGCCCGGCCAGCGGCGAAGTGTACCGGTTGCTTCCCCAACCCCCGGTAATTCATGAGTGGGAAACACCCTGGGAAGACGCTCAACCGTCCGGCTTGGGGCAAATGCTCGTGGCGGCCCGCGACAAGGGCCGTGTGCTGCGCCCCTTGTCTTTCGATGCTGCCGTCTGCGCGTGGGCGGATGCGAGGGTTGGCGTTCTCATGGCGGAAACCCAAGCCGTACGGCGGATCGGTTTTCCCATGACGCGCGGCAACTACTATGCCGCCGACTTGCCATGGCGCCGGTGGCGGCGGCTTTTCGGGCGCGCTTTGGAAAATCTCTGGCGGTTGCTCCACCCCAGCCGTCCCCTGCTCACCCAAGAGCTGCATCGCGAGTCACCGCGGCAAACGCACTTCCATTGCTGGCACCAGATTGCCGGGGCCCTGGATCTTTCCTGCGATGTTTCCGTGCCGTGGATCGCGGCAAGCGGCACACCGATCCAAGAACGCTGCGGGCGTCCACTGCTCGTCGTACACGCGCAGGCCCGCCTTCCGAGTAAACAATGGCCGCTCAGTCGCTGGCGCGAACTCGCCGCTTCGAGTCAGGTCACGGAGAAATTCGAACTGGTCGAGGTGCTTCCGGAGGGGGCCGAGCCCGTGACCCCGGACCACGCCCGCAAAGTGCCAACACCCGATCTTTTGTCTCTCGTCAATGTGCTGGGGGACGCCGACGCGGTGCTTTGCCACGACTCGTTTCCGGCCCATCTCGCCGCCGCCCTGGGCAAACCGGTGGTGACAATTTTCGGCTCGGGTGAACCCGATTGGTTCGCGCCATGGAACAATCGCCATCGCGTGGTGCAACGCCGGGCTTGTCCCCTGCACCCGTGTATCGACCGTTGCGGCATGGACAGCTACCTTTGCCTTGATGCCGTGACCTCCGGTGACGTGCTGACACAATTGGAACGCCTGAAGTCCAACCCATGAATATTCTTCTTCTCGGGTCCGGAGGTTTGCTCGGCCGTTATCTGGCCAAGGAATTGGCCGCGGGGCATGCTGTGGTCGCACTAACACACCAAGACGCCGATATCACCAACACATCGCGCCTCGACGCCTTGTTCGCGCGGCGCTGGGATGCCGTCATCAATGCGGCGGCGGTATGCGATTTCGACGCCTGCGAGAAGAACCCCGGGGAGACCGGACGCATCAATCGCGAGGCGCCCCTTGACCTGGCCCGGCGCTGCGCGGCGCAAGATGCGCTATTCGTCCAATACAGCTCGGACTACGTTTTCGGCGGAGAAGACGACCGATTGCTCTCTGAGTCCGATGCTCCCCATCCGATCTCGGTGTACGGACGCCAAAAGGCCGATCTCGAGCAGCTCATTCCATCCGCTTGTCCGCGCAGCCTGATCCTGCGCGTGTCCTGGCTTTACGGGCTGGGAGGAAAAACCTTCATGAGCCGCATGCCCGGTCTTCTCATGCAGCAGCAATCTGTTCGCACCGCGGCAGGCAAAAAAGGCTGCTGCCTTTACGCCGGCGACGGTGCGTTCTGGACGCGCCAACTGATCGAGGCCAGGCAGACCGGATTACTCAATTTGGTCAACCGCGGTGAAACATCTTGGGAAGAATTCGCCCAAGTAACCTTGGTCCAGCTGAATGCCATGGGCTTGGCTCCAACATGTCGGGATATTCAAACCGTACCTTACGAGCAACTCGGACCCGATTGGGCCAAGCGGCCACGCCACTCCTGCCTCGATGCCGGGAAGCTTGCCTCAGTTCTTCCGCCCGGGCCGCGAACGTGGCGGGAGGCTCTGGGTGAATTCCTTTCCGCGTGGAAATCGGTTGCCGCCGCGTAAACAGTGTGAAAGCTTCTGGTCTCCCATGAACTCCACCGCTGTGGCCCCCGACTGGCGAGCCTCCCTGGCCGCACCGAACATTTTGGCAGCTCTCACCGCGGCCAGTATTTTCTACGCCCTCTTTTTCTGGTTCCCTTACGCCTCGGGCTACGGGGCCACGCGGGTCGGCATGTTCGAGTTCATGGGCTGGATTTGGAAAAACAACACCGAGTGGGAACACTGCTGGCTGGTGCCCCTTTTTGCCCTCGGACTCGTCGTTTACCGCCGCAAAGCACTCGCCGCGCTTACGGTCAGGGGTTCGTGGCTCGGCTTGGCTGCTCTGCTCGGAACCCTCTTTGTCTATTGGGTCGGCTATCTGGCGGACAACATCTACGTCGGTTATGCCGCCATGCTCGGGTTTATCGGCTCACTCGTCCTTTGGTTCCTCGGATGGCAATGGCTCAAGGCGCTTTCCTTCCCCATCGCCTTCCTGGCGTTCATGTTTCCTTTGCCGTTCATGGACAACTTCCTCGCCTTCCCCCTGCGCATTTTCATGTCCACGGTCAGCGTCGGCTTCCTCAACCTGATCGGTCTTCCCTGCCTGCAACAAGGAACGGCCATCGTCTCGACGCCCGACTTCGCAGCAGGCCTCGCCGCCGGTCAACGCTTCGCGGTCGACGTGGCTGATCCTTGCAGCGGCATCCGTTCGCTCTTCGCCCTCATGATGGTCAGTGCCCTCTACGGATTCATCGCCATGGATAGATCATGGCAAAAATGGGTCGTCTTCCTTGCCTCGGTTCCCCTCGCCGTGGCCGGTAATTTCGCCCGCATCATTATGCTCACCATCGGCACCATAGCGCTCGGACCCGAAACCGCCATCGGCACCCTGGAGGAACCGACCACTTTCCACATGCTCTCCGGATTCCTCGTCTTCGCCGTCGCGCTCGGCGGCATGCTCGGCGTGGGATGGTTGCTCCAACGCTTCACCCCCCAACCGCCCGCCGCACCAAACCCATGATCCGCGCCATCAACATCCCCTGGTGGCGCTCCGGCACGGTGATCGCGCTGGCTGCTCTTACCATCTGGTTGTGCCGCGAAAGCGCACCCCCCAACATCTCGCCCGAGTCCGGGGTCATCATGGATCTTCCCACCTTGGTCGGTGAATATTGGGGTACGAGCGAGCCGGTCTCGCCGAGCGAGTTGGCCCTCCTGCCCGGCGACACCGAGTTTGAGAAAAAAATTTACCAGGACCTCACCGGCAATTCCCTCACCGCCCAAGTGGTGCTCAGCGGCGGTGAAAAGCGCAGCATCCACCGCCCCGAGGTCTGTCTCCCAGGACAAGGCTGGTCGGTCCAAGCGGGCGAAGTGCTCCCGATCACCCTGGCCAACGGCCGCACACTCGACGTGATGAAACTCACCCTCAACCGCGAAGTCGAAACTGGCCCCGGTCAGAGGGTCAATTTGAAGAGCTACTTCCTTTACTGGTTCGTCGGCAAAGACACCTCCACCCCGCACCACTGGGTTCGCCTGGCCAAGACCAATTGGGACATGGTGGTAAAAAAACTCCAGCATCGCTGGGCCTACGTGATCGTCAGTGCTCCCGTGCTCGAAGGGCTCCGGCCGGGGGCCAAGACCGACCAACAGACTCTCGATATGCTCAAGGATTTCATCCGCCAATCGGTACCGAAATTCCAACTGGCCGAAATGCCCTACGACGAACGTCCGGCTTCGTAAGCTCCCGCGCCTGCCGCACTTCCTCCACCCGCAGCACGCCACCGCGCCCGCCCGGGGTCTCCACCTTCCCCGTCACCTCAACCACCGGCCACCGCGCCAACACCCCGCCGCATTTCCGGTAGACCTCGGCGAAGATCTCGCACTCGAGGATATCGGTGCGGTCGCAAATGCTGATAAATTTCATGGTGCGCCCGTCCGACTGACGGTGCAAACGCTGCGCCACAACCAATCCGCACGTCGTGACCCGTTGACCCGCAAACTTCCGCACCTCGCCGACCGGACAATAGGTCTCCCATCCCACTTCCGGCCAAAGCTCCACTGGATGTCCGTTGACCGGAAAGCCGAGCAGTTCCATTTCATCACGTAATTTTTCCAGCCGTCCCGGCTCCGTCCTGCAGTCCGGCAACGCCGCACCCCGCGCCTCCAAAAGCAGACCCTGTCCCGTCACCCAGGGCGCCAAAGCGCGCAATTCCCAAAACATCTCCGTGCGCGATGGCCCAAACGCGTCAAACGCCCCCACCCTCAATAAAGCCGCCGCTTCATCCGCCTGCGGCGCGCAACGCCGCCAAAAATCCGCCAAAGAAACAAAGGGCTGTCTTTCCCCGATTCTCCGCAACAATCCCCCCGACAATCCCTTGATCATACCCAATGGCACTTGAATTCTCCCAGCCGCCGCGCCTTCGGCAGTTTTTCTCCGGCTCACTGGACACCAAACACGGCCAACGGAAAACTTCGTTGTCTCCCCGTTGATGTCCGGCCTCCCGAACAAAATCCCCAGCCGCCGCGCCTCGATCGTGTAAAACAGCCGGGAGTAGAATCCCTTCCCGTGAGTCAACACGGAGGCCAGAAACTCCCCCGGCCAATACCGTTTCAACTGTGCTGCCTCGTAAGCCTCCAAACCATAAGCGGTCGAATGGGCCCGGCAAAAAGCATACCCGCGGAACTTCATGAGCAAATTCCACACGTCCGCAATCTCATCCTCCGCGCGCCCCGCAACCCGTGCTGCCGCGGCGAATTCTTTGCGCCAAGAAGCCACCTGCGCCATCCGGTTTTTCACCAACAAGCGCCGCAATTGATCCGCCCGCCCCGCATCCCATCCGGCAAACACCTCGCAAATTTGCAACACATGCTCTTCGTAAGCGACGACCCCATAAGTCGAACGCAAGACTTGTTCCAGGCTCGGATGGATATAGGTCACCGGCTCCTCGCCGCGCGCGCGCCGCGCGAACTGTTCCTTGCGCAGACTGTTGGCCGCGCCCGGACGGATAACCGAGACAATAGCGATCAACTGGTCGATGGCCCGTACCCCGGACATCCGGGCCAAAGATGTCATGGCCGGACTCTCGATATGATGCGCCCCGCGCGCCTCGCCCTCGGCAATCATCCGCCACACCTGCGGATCATCCCATGCCCCGGGCTCCGGCGGATCGAATCCGCGGGCGCGTAATGCCGCGCGCGCGTCGCGAAGCACAGAAAGCCCGCCCTGCGCGAGAATATCGAGCTTGACCAACCCCATCGCTTCGACCGCTTCCATCTCGAATTGCGTGGTCAACCGCCCGCTTGCGCTGGTGAACAACGGCGTCAATTCCCCGACCGGTTCCCGCGAAATGACCACGCCACAGGGATGCATCTTGGCATGTCGCGGGAACCCGTCGAGCCGCGCCGCCAACTTCAGCGCCGCCCGGTAAGGATTCTCCTCCCACGTCAAACCACCCGATTCCACGCCGTCCCGTGCCATCTCGGCCACATCGCGGGCCGAGGTGTGCGGCAATTTTTCCGTCATGCGCCGGATCTGGAGTTCGGAAACCCCCAGCGCTTTGGCGATATCGGCAAAAGCGGAACGACCTTGGTACGTGTTAAATCCCCCCACTACGGCCGCATGGTGAGGCCCGTATCGGGCAAAAATAATATCCACCACCTCTTCCCGCCGGTCATGGGGAAAATCAAGGTCGATATCCGGCAACTTCTGCAGCTTCATCCGTTCCGCATTGAGAAAGCGCCGGAAGTACAATTCAAACCGCACCGGACACACCGTGCTGATTCCAAGACAATAACAGACCAGCGAATCCGCCGCACTGCCCCGCGTGATCCATTCGATCCCGCGCTCCCGGCAACGCTGGAGCAAATCCCAGACGACCAGAAAATATTCTTCATAGCCCACCTCGCCGATGATGCGCAGTTCCTCTTCCACCTGACGCCGCACCCCGCCGGACGGCGCCGCCCCGTAACGTTGCTTCATCCCCTCGCGGGCCAACCGCGCTAAAAACTCCCGCGGCAAAGATCCATCCGGCGGGGCGAACCGCGGAAACTTCAATCCGCCGGTCGGTAAGACAAACTCGCACCGTTCAGCCATCTCCTCCGCATCCCGCATCATCCCCGGCGACGCCTTGATCTCCCGCCCCCAAGAAAAATCCCCCCGCCGCTTCCCCCCCTGCACCTGCCCCGCCAAGGACAAAGTCCTGATGCTCTGCACGACCTCGTAAAATTTCGCCTCCCGCGTCGCTGTATACCGCACCTCGGGAAACGCGGTGAGCGGCCGCAGGATCAATCCCTCCAGCACATCCTTATTCGCCCCGCTGAGCAGACCGCACAAATGCCGGTAACCCGCGGCATTCTCGACATAGGCCAAATACCTCATCCCCCCCACCTTCACCTCCGCCCCCACGATCGGCTTGATCCCGGCTTCCTTCGCCGCGGCACAAAACTCCACCGCCCCGTGCAAATTCGGATCGGTCAT
>CAMBSX010000036.1 GCA_945870655.1 Chthoniobacter flavus
TTGAGCGCCGACGGGATGAAAATGATGCAGTCGTTGACCACGGTGGCAGGGGAAATGCAAAGGCTGGTCGACGCCTTGCAGACCAATCCCCTGCTTAATGCCGACGCGGTCGGGTCGATCGTCGGGGACTTCCAAGCCACGGCGGAAAATTTCCGCGTGCTGAGCGAAAACCTGCGCGAATATCCGGCGCAAATGTTTTTCGGCGAGCCTCCCAAGCGCTCGCGCTTCGATCCCGCAGGAAAGCCAGGCCGGCCATGAGAGTGCTCCGGATGCTACTGGCCTGTCTGTGTCTGCCAGCGGTCACCTCGTGCAGTTTGCGCCAGCCGGCGGTGAGCACAGTGGATTATGCCTTTGATATTCCGGCGGCCGCGCGCGGCCCGGCCGGAGAGAAATCCATCGCGGTCGCGCCATTCACCGCCGGGCCTCAAGCTGCCGGGCAGATGCTGCTCTACCGGGTGGGGGAGACGCGATACGAGCACGACTTCTACAACCGTCTACTCGCGCCGCCGCCGCAGCTGCTGACCGGCGCGCTCCGGCGTCATCTTTCCCAGGCCCGTGCCGGCCAGGTGAGGGAGCCCGGAACGCCGCTTGGTTCCGATCTGCTGGTGCAACCGCGTTTGGTCGAGCTCTATGCCGACTACCGCGACGAGTCGCGTCCGCGCGCCACGGTGGCCGTGGTGCTGGTGCTGATCGAGCGCGGCCCAGGCGGGAGCAGGGAGATTTTCGAGCGGACCTACCGCCGCTCCATCCCGATGAAAGCTGTTTCCCCGGCTGCCGCAGTGGATGCTTGGAGCGAAGGGCTCGGGCACATTTTCCGGGAGTTCACGGCCGACCTGCGGCGCGCGGCGGGTTGACGGCTAGGCTGGTCAGAAGCTGAAAACCGAGCCGATGAAAAACACATTCTGGTTGTAGTTGCCCCGCAGGTTTTCGTTGGAGGAATAGAGACCGGTGAGGCTGCCGCCGACATTGACCGACCAGATCTGGTTGACAGCGAAGGTCAAATTCAGGCCGGTGTTGTAGACTTCGGTCGTGTAATCGGGGACCACGCCGTCGGGCTGGTCGTAAAAATTGTTCTGGTAGTTGAAGAAGAGGCTGCCGTTGAGCCGGCGCCCGAAGGCGTGGCGCAAGCTGAGGCCGCCGAGGAACTGCTGGTCCTGGGTGTATCCCGCCTGGCTGGCCGCGGTGGTGCCGTAACGGGCATTGAACGCCAGGACGGTTTGGGGGCGCAGGGAATAATTCAGCTCCAGTTGGCCGAACGGACCGAGATAAGTGGAAGTTCCCCCGGTGACCGGTACCTGACTGACCCGCTGTTCGGCGCCGGCGCGGAAGTTGAGCACCGACCGCGGGTTGAGGGTGTGGTTGATTCCGAGAAGGAGAAAATTACCGACACTGTCATAGTTCTCGACCTCCCAGAAGGTGCGGGTGTTAAACCGATATTCGCAAACGACCGAGGTGGAAGGCTTCCAGAGATACAAAAACTGCTGGTCGAAGGTCTGATCGACCCGGCTGAAGTCGGCGCCCAAGGGCTCGGTGTAGTAAAAGATCAGCGTGTCAAAACCCGTGATGGTCTCGAGCTTGGGCAGCCACCGGTAGCTGACAGCGAAGGAGTTGTCGCTGATCACATAGTTCCCGAAGAAGGTGTCCGACGCCCCGACAATGGTGAAGCTCGGTTGAGAGGAAAGGATCGTGTTGCTGTTGAAGGAGAGGTCGAGTCGCTCCGTGACCGCGTACTCGATGTCGAGGTTCAGTGCACCATTGGGATAGATGCCGTCATTCTGCAGCTCGCTGTTGTTGTAGTAGTACGCCGCTCCCAGGTCGAAACCGAAGATCAGATCGAGGCGTGAGCCGCCGATGACCAGATCGACGCCGCCCCCGATGTCGGTGTAAAGGCTTTCGACCACGTTATCCGTCGCGTAGGTCACGTTGCTGTTGTAGCCCTGCTGCACGTCGAAACTGTAGCGGAATTCGATCCCGCCGGAATCGAAGCGCCCGCCGGCGTCCACTTCCTCGGTTTCGCTCCCGTCGGTGCCCACTGTTTCGAAAGCGGCCTCCGCCTCCGCCTCTGTGATGACCTGAGGCTCGGACGGGGGGGAAGCCAGCGGCGGTTGTTCGACGCCAAAGGCCGTTTCGCCCAGTTCGGGCAAAGCCAAGTCGGAGGTGCCGGCCTCGCCCATGGTGGTGGTCTCGACCGGCCCCGAGGTGGCAGGTGCGTGCTCGGTGAAGGTTTGTCCCGAGGCGGCGTCGCGAACCGGGTAGGTCATGCGGAACTGCGGGGTCGCCACTTCTGATTCCGAGGCAGCATTCTCAGGTGCAGGCTGGCCCTCTTCGGCCAGAACAGGGCACGGCAGCACCGCCCAGGAGAGGAGGGCGATGAGCAAAATGGAGCGGCGCAGGGACATCGGGAAGCAAACAGGGACCGCATCTCTTACCGGAAACACTCCTTCCCGAACAGCGTAAATACCCTCCGCCGACCCCCCGCCGGAGCCATGGTCAGACCCGGCGCACTACAGTGTCCTGGACGAACAGTTGGCCGGTTTCGCGGTAATCGAGTGTGTAATGGAGGCCCCGGCTTTCTTTGCGGCTGAGCGCACAATCGACGATGAGGGCGGCGACGGTGACCAGATTGCGCAGTTCGAGAAGATCCGTGGTGACTTTGAAATTCCAGTAGAATTCCTGGACCTCCTTCTGCAGATTGCGCAAGCGGGCGGCGGCGCGTTGGAGGCGCTTGTCGGTGCGGACAATGCCGACGTAGTCCCACATCAGGCGGCGTATTTCGTCCCAGTTGTGGTAGATCACGACCAACTCGTCCACGTCGACCACGCGGCCGGGGCGCCATTCCGGGAGTTGGATGGGATCGGTCTGGCGGTGATTTTTCGTCGCCTTGAGAAAGGCCCGGTGGGCGAAGACGAGCGCTTCGAGGAGCGAGTTGCTGGCCAGGCGGTTGGCCCCGTGCAGCCCAGTGCAGGCGACCTCGCCGATGGCGAAGAGACCGCGCAGGGTGGTCTCACCCCAGTCATTGGTTTTCACTCCACCGCACTGGTAGTGGGCGGCGGGCACCACGGGAATGGGTTGGGTGGCGATGTCGATGCCGAGTCCGGCGCAAGTTTCGTAGATTTTGGGGAAGCGCTCCCGCAGGAATTCGCGCGGCTGGTGCGTGATGTCGAGGAAAACGCACTTCGCGCCGGTGCGCTTCATTTCGGCGTCGATGGCGCGGGCCACGATGTCACGCGGGGCGAGATCTTTCAGCGCATGGTAACCCGCCATGAATGCCTTGCCCTGGCCGTCGACCAGGCGCGCGCCTTCCCCCCGCACGGCTTCGCTGATGAGGAAGGACTTGGCCTCGGGATGGAAGAGGCACGTCGGGTGGAACTGGATGAACTCCATGTTACTGACCGCCGCGCCGGCCCGCCACGCCATGGCCACTCCATCGCCTGAGGCGATGTCGGGATTGGTGGTGTAGAGGTAGACTTTGCCGCAGCCCCCCGTGGCCAGCACGATGCGGTCGCTGCGCAGGGTGAGCACCTCGCCCGATTTTTCGTCGAGGACGTAGATGCCGACCACCCGGTCCTCGGTGGCGTAGCCGAGCTTTCCGGTAGTGATCAGGTCGATGGCCATGTGGTCCTCAAGGACGGTGATGGAGGAATGACGTTCGACGGCGGTAACGAGGGTTTTTTCGATTTCCAGGCCCGTGAAGTCATGAGCGTGCAGGATGCGGCGCTTGGAGTGCCCGCCCTCGCGCCCCAGATCAAGTTCCGTGCCGCCCTCGGGTTTCTCCCGCAGGTCGAACGACATGCCGAGTTCGACCAGCTCCTTGATGCGGTCGGGACCCTCGCGGACCACGAGATTGACAACATCCTCGTGGCAGAGCCCCGCGCCCGCCTCGAGGGTATCCTTGACGTGCAGTTCGAACGAGTCTTCCGGACTGGTCACACAGGCTACGCCGCCCTGGGCCCATGCGGTGTTGGTCGTGGCTTTGGCGCGTTTGGTCACCACAGCCACCGTGCCATGGGTGGCGGCCTTGAGGGCATAGGTCAGGCCGGCGATGCCCGAGCCGAGGACGATATGGTCAAATTTTTGCATGCCGCGCCGCAAGGCGCACGTTGTCGATGAGCCGTGTTTCGCCGATTTTCACCGCGGCGGCAAGCACGGCGGGGCGGTCGAGCGTTTGCAGGGGCTCCAAGGTTTCGACGTCGACCACCTCGACATACTCGGGTGCGGATCCGGTTCCCTGGGTGATGAGCGTGGTGGCCGTGGCAATCGCTTCCCGCGGCGAACTCTTCTCCGCCGCCGTGCGGAGGGCGGCCGGGAAAGCTGCGGCGCGCCGGCGTTCTTCCGGCGCGAGGTAGCGGTTGCGCGAACTCAAGGCGAGGCCGTCCGGCTCACGCACCGTGGGGCAGCCGATGATTTCAAGGCCAAGGAACAGGTCGCGGGTCATGCGGCGGATGACGGCCAGCTGCTGGAAATCCTTTTGGCCAAAAATCGCGGCATCCGGCCGGGTCAGTTGAAAAAGTTTGGCCACCACGGTGCAAACTCCGCGGAAGTGGCCGGGACGGCGGGCCCCGCACAACCCGCGCGAGAGCACTGTTTCCTCCACGAAGGTCGAGTCGCCGGGCGGATACATTTCCGACACGGAAGGCGCGAACACGGCGTCGGCCCCGTGCGCGTGGCACCGTGCCACGTCGGCCTCGAACGGGCGCGGGTATTGGTCCAAGTCTTCATGGGGGGCAAACTGGGTCGGGTTGACAAAGATGGTGACGATGACCGTTCCGCCTTCGCCTGCCCGGCTCCGGGCGGCCTCAATCAGCGCAGCGTGGCCCTCGTGCAGCGCGCCCATGGTCGGGACAAGGACAACAGGCGAACGGGCAGAGGCACGAAAAGAGGCCAATTCCGCCTGCGTGCTGAGGGTGCGCATGGGTCGCGCCCGGAGGTCAGTTGCCAGCGGGCTCGGCAGCAGGGGCTTCCGCCGTTTCGACAACGACTTCTTCAACCGATACCGGTTCGGTGGTCACTACGGAGGGAGTGGCGGCGACCTCGGGTGTGGTCGCGGCGGCTGGTTCCGTCACGGCCGGCGCGACTGCTTGGGGCACGGGCTGGCCAAGGAGTTCTTTCTGGATGGTCGTTTCGCCGGTGCCGCGCTTGGCATAGATGATGGCCAGTAGAAGGGTGAGGGCGAAAAAGACGATGCCGAGCCACACCGTGAACTTCTGCAAGACATGTGTGGTTTGCGCGCCGAAAATATTTTCCGTCATCCCTCCGCCGAAGGCGGCGCCGAGCCCCTCGTTTTTCGGGCGCTGCATGAGGACGACGCCGACCATGAGGACGCAGACCAGCACGTGAAAGGCGATGAGAATAGGAATCAAAACCGACATGAACCGAGCAAACTGGCAGGTGCCAGCCCTGATGTAAAGTCGTTACCGGCCGTAGGCGTGGTTCGCCCGCCTCGGATCCGGGTCCGCCTCGGTCGGAGGGGGAAAGGAGGCGCGCACTGGTTTCCGCGTTGATCTTTTCCGGTGGAATGTCCTAAGTCTCGGTCTGTGAACGTCTCTGATCTGAGGGAAATCCTGCAATACGTCCCGCGGTTCCGCGAAAAGATCTTCGTGGTGTCCATCGACGGGGAGATCGCCGCTTCGCCCAATTTTGCCAACATTCTGCTCGATCTCGCTGTCCTGCGTTCGCTGAGCATCCGCGTCGTCCTCGTGCATGGCGCGAGCCTGCAGGTGCAAGAGGCGGCCAAACTTGCCGGGACCAAGGCGAGCAATACGGACGGCACCGGCATCACGGACGAGGCCACGCTGGAGTTGAGCATTGGTGCGGCCATGCGGCTGACCCATGAGATCCTGGAAGGCCTCGCCTCCGTCGATTTGCGGGCCGCCTACGCCAATGCGGTCATTGCGCACCCTGCCGGCATTCTCGGCGGTGTCGACCAAGGCCATACCGGGCGGATCGAGCGGGTCGACGTCAAGTGCCTGCACATGCTGCTGCACGAGGGGATCATTCCCGTGGTGCCGCCGCTCGGCTTTGACGGCGAGGGACACACCTACCGGGTCAATTCCGACCACGCAGCGGCGGAACTTGCCGAAGCTCTCCATGCGGCCAAGGTGGTTTATTTGTCGGCCGACGCCAAGTTGCCCTGTGGCTCGTCCTTGCCGCGGCAATTGGGCATCGCGGAGGCCGAGGAGTTGTTGAAAAAGCGGAAGAACGGCGAGGCGCCGAATCTTTATTCGAAGATCGATTACGGCGCGAAGGCGTGCCGGCAGGGCGTGTCGCGGATCCACATCCTTGATGGCACGGTCGACGAGGCCTTGCTCGACGAGGTCTTCAGCAACGAGGGGATCGGGACCATGATCTACTCGAACGAATACCAGCAAATCCGGAAAATTTTCAAAAAAGACGTGAGGGCGGTCATGTCGCTTATCCGGCAATCGATGGATAGCGAGGAACTTGTGCGGCGGACGCGGGCCGACATTCTCGAGCAAATGCAGGATTTTTGGGTGCTGGAAATCGACGGCAAGGTGATGGGGTGCGTCGCGCTGCATGTCTATCCAGCGGAGGGCTGCGGAGAACTCGCCTGTCTTTACGTGCAGAAGGAGCACGAGAACGAGGGGCACGGACGGAAGCTGATGGCTTTCGTCGACAACCTCGGGCGGGAAAAAGGCGTCCGGCAATTGTTCGCCCTCAGCACGCAGGCATACAAATATCTGCAAATCAAAGGCGGCTTCCGTGAGTCCTCGCCGGACATTATGCCCGCGGCTCGTCGCAGAAAGTACGACGCCGACGGCCGGCAGTCCAAGGTCCTGGTCAAGGATCTGGCCTGAGGTGCCCGGCATGGAAGGCGTCCACACCCATTTTCTCTGGATCGACTGGGTGGTGCTGGCGGTTTATCTGCTGCTGACCACTTGGATCGGCCACGCGTTGCGCGGCAAACAGTCGACCATGCAGGATTTTTTTCTCGCCGGCCGCTCCCTGCCCTGGCCCGCGGTGAGCGGTTCGATTGTTGCCACGGAGATCAGCGCGATCACCTTCGTCGGCGTGCCGGGCATGGTTTTCGCCGCGGGTGGCGACTTCACCTACTTGCAGTGGGGGGTCGGTTCCGTACTGGCGCGGTTCATTGTGGGTATTTGGTTTGTCAAAGTCTTCTACGAGCGCGGCATCTTCAGTCCCTACGACTACATGCAGGCGCGCCTCGGCGCGGGCGCGCGCGTCTTCACCACGTCGCTCTTTTTCGTCGGGTCGATCCTCGGGCAAAGCGTGCGTCTGCTTGTGACCGCACTCATCCTGTGGACGGTCACCGGCCTGGCTTTCGAATGGTGCATTGTCATCATCGGAATCTTCGCCATCGGATGGACGCTGATGGGGGGAATGACCACGGTGATTTGGACCGACGTGATCCAGTTCTTCGTCTTCATCGGCGGAGGGTCGCTCGCCTTCATCCTTCTCATGTCGGGAATTGATGGCGGCTTCGGGTCCTTCGTCGCCCAGGCGGGGGCGGCCGGCAAGTTGCGCTTGCTCGACCTTTCGACCAATCCCGATGTGCAGTTCACTTTGTGGGTCGGCCTGCTCGCCATGCCGTTCCAGAACGTGGCCGCCTTCGGCACCGACCAGCTTAACGCGCAGCGCATGTTCTGCTGCCGCAATGCGGCGGATGCTTCCAAGGCGATCATCGCCAGCAGCATCTCCCTGCTGGTTACCGTGCTCATGCTGGCGGTCGGCGCGGCGCTCTTTGTCTACTACCAGCAGCGCCCGCCGACTCCCGGCGAGGCAGCGCTCTTTGCCAAGGACGCTGACTCGGTTTTTCCCGTCTGGATCACCACGGTCATTCCGCCGGGCTTGAGCGGGCTCATTCTCGCGGGCGCCTTCGCCGCGGCGATTTCGAGTTTGGATTCGGCCTTGGCGGCCTTGTCGCAGACCTCGATGGCCCTGTGGCATGGCAAGGATGGACTCGAGGCCGCCGACCAGAAGCACCTGCTCAAGCAATCGCGCTTCGCCGTGGTAGGGTGGGGGATTGCACTCATTCTTGTCGCCATCGGATTGCAAGCGGTGCGCGGGCAGATCAATCTTCTTTCGCTCGCTTTCGGCATGGTCGCCTACACCTACGGACCGATGCTGGCGGCTTTCCTCCTCGCTTTGAGTCCGCTGCGGCGTGATATCCGCGGCATCATCATCGGCACGGTCATTTCCGTTCTGCTCGTGTTGTGGGCGCGTCCGGATCTTTACAACATTCTCGCCGCGTTGGGTGCGATCACGACTGAACAAGCCGCCGCGTGGCGCCCGAAAATCAATTTCGCCTGGCTTTATCCCATCACGTGTCTGCTCACGCTGGCCTGCGGCATTGCTCTCGGCCGGAAAAATCAAATCCCGCGCGGGACGTAGGGTGGTCAAGCGATTTTGACAAAAAGTTTACGTGCGCTGCAAAAGTCTTGAGCGCGAATTTTTCGCTCGATACGCTGCGGCTGTGACGCCGAAAGAAAGTCAGGAAGCCTGTGAACAACTTGTGAATACATGTTCCACGGTTTTCGGCTTCCGGCCCCGGTCGACTAACTTCATGTTGTTTTCTCTCTGTCTGCGGTCCCCCTTGTTGACCCGAGGATCCGGACGGGGCGAAAGCTGCGCGGGCCGGATTTAACAGAACAACTTCATGCCCCGCCCCATTTCCCCGCGCCCTAAAAGCCGCCTCCGCCAAGCCACAATGGTCCACTCCGGCCGTTCTTTTTCCGCTGCCGTCTCCGGCACCCCGCCAGCCACCGTGAATAAGTCAGCCCCTGACGCGGGTCTGGAAGCGCTCTGGACCCAGATTTCATCGGCTTTGAAGACGGAATTGGGGGAGGGAGTTTATGACCGGTGGTTTTCCACATTGCGTTTGGCCGAGGTCGGCGGGCGCGAGGTCACGCTGGTTATTCCGAACAGTATTTACCAGGTCTGGATCGAGAGCAATTACGGCTCGCAGTTGCAGGCCTCGTTGATGACCGTTTTCGGGGCCAAGCGGAAGATCACCTTCCGGGTCGAAAACGGCCACGCCAGTGAACCGGTCGTTCCCGCGGAAGCCATCGCACCCGAAGAACCGGCGGAAGCCGCCGGAATCGCCGGCGCCAAGGGGCTCAATCCCCACTACGTCTTTGATACCTTTGTGGTTGGAGCCAACAGTGAATTTGCCCACGCCGCCTCTCTGGCCGTGGCCAAGTCCCCGGCCCGCACCTACAATCCGCTTTTCATCCACGGCGGGGTCGGCCTCGGCAAGACCCACCTGCTGCAGGCCATCGGGCATCATTTGGCCGCTTTGCGCCGCGGCACCAAGGTCGCCTACGTGCGCAGCGAAACGTTCACCAACGAGTTCATCAACGCCATCCAGACGAATTCTTTGGTCAAATTCCGCCGCCGCTACCGTCAGGCCGACATCCTGCTCATCGACGACATCCAGTTCCTCGCCGGCAAAGAGCGCTCGCAGGAGGAGTTCTTCCACACCTTTAATTCGCTCTTCGAAGGCCGCAAACAGATCGTTCTCTCCAGCGACCAGCCGCCTAGCGAGATCTCCCAATTGGAGCAGCGCCTCGTTTCGCGCTTCGAGTGGGGCCTTACCGCTGAACTCCAGCCACCGGACATGGAAACGCGTCTCGCCATCCTGCGCAAAAAGGCGGCTGGCCTCGAGGTCAGTCTGCCAGCCCAAGTCCTCGAATACCTTGCCCACCGCATCAAGTCGAACGTCCGCCGCCTTGAGGGTGCGCTGCTCCGCGTGGCTTCCTTCTCATCCCTCAGCGGCCGTCCCCTGACCGACGAGTCGATCGAGCACGTCCTGCGCGATATCCTTCAAGAAGAGGCCCGCCGCACGGTTTCCATCGACCAAGTCCAGCGCAAGGTCGCCGAGCATTACGATGTCCGCCTGGCCGACATGACAAGCAAACGCCGTCCGGCCAATATTGCTTTCCCCCGGCAGGTGGCCATGTTCATCTCCCGCCGGCTGACCAAATCTTCCCTCCAGGATATCGGGGAGGCATTCGGTGGTCGCGACCACGGCACCGTGATCCACGCTTGCAAGACGGTGCAGGTGCGCATGGACAAGGAAGAGAGTCTGCGCCAAGTTGTCCGTTTCCTCGAAACCGCCCTGCAAAGGTAAAGAAGGCTTTGACAGCCGCGGTTTATTTTCGGACATAAAACCTTGCTACCGTGCCACGCGCGGTCACCCACACGAGCCATCATGAAATTCACCATCTCGCAGGAGGCCTTCGCCGAGGGACTGCAAAACGCGGTCAGCGCCGTCAACTCCCGCAGCACGCTGCCTATTCTTTCCAACGTCCTCCTCCAGGCTTCCAATGGTGAACTCATTCTCACCGCCACCGACCTCGATTTCACGGTCCGGACCAAGGCCGAGGCCAAAGTGGGCAAATCGGGAGCGACCACCCTGCCAGCCCGGCGCTTGAGCACCTTGGTCAAGGATCTCCCCAAGACTGACATCGAGGTCGAAGTGGACGGAAAAAGCTTGGCCACCCTGAAGAGCGGCGCCGGTGTTTACAAAATTTTCGGCATGCCCGAGGCCGAGTTCCCCGGTCTTCCCGCCTTCGAAGGCGCCGTCGAGTTCAAGCTCAAGGCGTCCGATCTGAAGGACGGCCTGCGCAAAACGCATTACGCCATCTCCCTCGACGAAACCCGCTACGTGCTCAATGGCATCTTTTTCTCTTTCAAAGGCGACAAGCTTACTCTCGTGGCGACCGACGGTCGCCGCCTCGCCCTTGCCGAAGTGAACGACCTGGAAATTCCTCCCAGCCAGGAACGCGAATTCATCGTCCGGACCAAAGCGGTCACCGAATTGATGCGCGCCCTCAAGGACGATGGCGAGGTCGTTGTCCGCATCGCGCAGAACATGGTGCAGTTCGATTGCGGTCCGACCACGCTGATTTCCAAACTGGTCGAAGGCAATTACCCGAACTACGTCCAAGTCATCCCGACCAAAGTCAACGAGCGCGTCACCGTCGAGCGCGAGACCTTGCTCAACGCCGTCCGCCGCGTCTCCCTCCTCAACACCGAAAAAACCGCCTCCGTCCGCCTCAATTTCACCAAAGGTAAAATCGAGATCACCTCGAACACCCCCGAGGTGGGCGAGGCCCGCGAGGAGATGGCCGTGAACTACAAGGGCAAAGACATCTCGATCGCTTTCAACCCCGAATTCCTCATGGCCCCGCTGCGCTATCTCGGCGAGGACGAAGTTCATTTCGAACTCATCGACGACATCAGCCCCGGCGTGATCAAGATCAACGCTCCTTTCGTTTATGTGCTCATGCCTATGCGGGTTGGGGCCTGACCGCGCCTGGCTGTGATCCGGCACATCTTTGCCACCGCGGCTTTGCTTGTCGTTGCCGCGGGGCAAGGCACGGCCTCCAGCGGGATCAAAATTACCGACGCCGAAGCCAACCGCATCGGCCAGCAAATCTGGCGCAATGAATGCGCGGGGACCCGCGACGGCCTTACCGCATGGAACAAAGGGGAAGACTTCCCCTCTCTCGGCATCGGTCATTTCATTTGGTATCCGCGAGGTCAGCGTGGCCCCTTCAAAGAAAGCTTTCCCGACCTCAAGGACTACCTTCAAGCCCAAGGGGTCGAGCTCCCTGACTGGCTGGTTGCGGCCCGAGCTTGCCCCTGGCCCGACCGTGCCGCATTCATGGGTGATTTCCGCTCGAAGCGCATGGAACAGCTTCGCTCGCTCCTCTCCTCGACGGTCGGTTGGCAGGCCCGCTTTGCCGCCCTGCGCCTCGAGTCGGCCTTGCCGCAAATGCTGGCTGCCTCGCCGGCGCCAGAGCGCGAAAAAATCCGCGCAAATTTCTATCGCGTGGCCAACGCTCCGGGTGGGCTTTATCCGCTGATGGACTACGTGAACTTCAAGGGCGAGGGCACCTCGCCGACCGAACGGTACCAAGGCGAAGGTTGGGGACTCTTGCAGGTGCTGGCCGGCATGTCCGAGACCGGTTCCCCTACCGCCGCATTCTCGAAAAGCGCCGACCGTGTCCTGACCCGTCGCATCGAACTCTCGCCCCCCGCCCGCGGTGAAAAACGCTGGCTCCCCGGCTGGCGCAACCGTGTCGCCACCTACGTGCCGTGACTGGCGGACGACTCCCTTGATTTGCAGCGGCGGCCTCCCTGCGGAGCAGGGTATGACCGGCAAGGCGGCGACACCATTTTTCTCCAACGGCCGGAGCCGGGGACAGTCTTCCGTTTTTTCCCTGCGCAACCCGGCCTTCCGCGGCTACGATTCTCCCATGCCCTCCGTCACCCGCGACCAAGTCATCGAGGTCCTCGAGCGCATCGCCCTCTTGCTCGAATTGCAGGGCGAAAACCCCTTTAAGATCCGCGCCTATCACAATGGCGCCCGCGCCCTCGAAATGCTCGAAGACGACCTCGGCACACTTGTCCGGGAAGACAAATTGAAAGCCATTCCCGGCATCGGAGAAGCTCTCCGGGATAAAATCGGCACTCTCGTCACCACCGGCCATTTGCCTTATTATGACGAACTTGTTGCCCGGTTTCCGCCGGGACTGTTCGAGCTCTTCGATGTCCCCGGCCTCGGGCCGAAAAAAATCAAAGCCCTCTACGAAAAACTCCAGATCGCCTCGCTCGCCGATCTCGAGAAAGCCTGTCAGGAGAACAAGGTCGCCGGCTTGGACGGCTTCGGGGCCAAAACCCAGGAGAAGATCCTCCATGGCCTCGGGACGCTCCGACAAGGGGCCGGCCGCCACCTCGCGTCGGTTGCCGCCCGTGCCTCTGCCGCCTTGCTCGATGACCTGCGGTCGCATCCGGACACCATCCGGCTGTCTGCCGGCGGGAGCACTCGCCGCCGCAACGAGACGGTCCATGATATCGACATCATTGTCTCGACGAAGAACCCCGCCGCTATCTCCCGCGCTTTCCGTGAACACCCGATGGTGCAAAGCGTTCTTGCCGCGGGTGATACGAAATCAAGCGTCATACTCGAGAACGGGCTGCAAGCAGACCTCCGGGTTGTGACCGACGAAGAATATCCGTTCGCCCTGATGTATTTCACCGGTAGCAAGGAGCACAACATCGTGCTGCGCGGGCTCGCCCAGGACCGGGGTTGGACGCTCAATGAATACCGGCTCGCGCCGGTCAAAAAAGGCGCACCGGAAATTCCCGCCATCCACGACGAACGTGGGATCTACGAGCTGTTCGGCTTCGATTATATCGAACCTGAGTTGCGCGAAAACCGCGGCGAATTCGAGGTGGCGGCCGAGCACAAATTGCCGGACCTGATCAAACTCGAGCAACTCAAAGGCACGTTCCACAACCACACCCGCGCCAGCGACGGGCGAAGCACGCTGGCCGAAATGGCCGCTGCCGCGCAAGAACTGGGCTTGGAATATCTCGGTATCGCCGACCATAGCAAAGCCTCCTTCCAAGCCAACGGCCTCGATGCCGCGCGCCTGGCAAAGCAGATCGCCGAGATCGTGGCGCTGAACAAGGACTTCGACGGGTTCCGGCTCTTCAGCGGCACCGAATGCGACATCCTCAAGGACGGCGAACTCGATTTCCCCGATTCCGTCCTCGCTCAACTCGATTACGTGGTGGCCAGCGTCCATTCGTCCTTCACTCTCGGCGAAGCCGAAATGACCAAGCGTCTCATCCGCGCCATGGAGAATCCTCGCGTAACCATGCTCGGCCACCTGACCGGACGCATCCTGCTCAAGCGCGAAGCCTACGCGGTCAATGTCCCCGCTGTCCTTGAGGCCGCCGCCGCCACCGGGACCTTCCTCGAGCTCAACGCCGACCCCCACCGGCTCGACATGGATTGGCGTTGGTGGCGGTTGGCCAAGGAAAAAGGCGTCCGGTGTGTGATCAATCCCGACGCCCACTCGACCGACGGACTGCAGAACCTTTACTTCGGCATCGGCGCCGCCCGCAAAGGCTGGCTAACCAAAAATGACGTGGTCAATTGCCTCCCGCTGAAGAAAATTATCCCCGTCCTAGCCGAGAAAAAGAACCGGTCATGAGCAAAAAGGACAGCACTGCTAATTTGGATCTCTGGCTCACCCGCACCCGCGCTCTGCTCGAAAAAGCCCTTCGTGCCTCGATTCCTTCGGCCGCGACGAAACCCGCCATCATCCACCGTGCTCTGCGCTACAGTCTGCTTTCCGGCGGCAAACGTCTCCGCCCATTGCTCTGCTGCGCCGCCGCCGAGGCCTGCGGTGGCACCTCCCGTGTGGCCCTTCCCGCCGCGGCCGCGGTGGAAATGATCCATGCCTACTCCCTGATCCATGATGACCTTCCCTGCATGGACAACGACGACCTCCGGCGCGGTAAACCGACCTCGCACAAAATGTTCGGGGAGGGGATAGCAGTCCTCGCCGGTGATGCCTTGCTGACCGAGGCCTTTGCCGTTCTTGCCGCGGCAACGCCGCTCGCTCGTTACACCGCGTCCGATCTCGTCGCCGAATTGGCCCGTGCCGCGGGCTCCCGAGGTCTCATTGCCGGACAAGTTGCCGATCTGGCCGCGGAAGGACGCCAGCCGTCCGAGCCCGCGCTCTATTTCATCCACGCCGCGAAGACCGGTATGCTTTTACGGGCATCGGTCAAGCTGGGGGCGATGTCCGCCGGAGGAACCAAAACCCAGGTCGCCGCCCTCGACCGCTTCGGCTTTGCTCTCGGTCTCGCCTTTCAAATCCAAGACGACATCCTCGACGCAACCCAAAGCGCCAAAAAGCTCGGCAAGACCGCGGGCAAAGATGCCGCCGCCGGCAAGATGACCTTCCCCGCGCTTTTCGGGTTGGAAAAATCCCGTCTTCTGGCCGGGCAATGGACTTCCGAGGCCATCGTCTCGCTCAAAACCTTCGGGCCCCGCGGCGCAACCTTGCATCATCTGGCTGTACGCCTGCTGCAACGCGACTCCTGACCCTCAGAGCGGGGTCTGCGACCGCCGCGGCAAATGGGGGGTCACCAGAAACGAAGCCCGAAAAGAATGAAACCCTTCGGCTTGCCTTCGTCATTGGGATCCCACGAGACGAGGTAGCGTCCGTCGCCGTAGCCCTTGGCCGCGGCCGGGTTGACCAATTGCCACGGTTCCTTCATCTGAAAAGCCGCCGCGACCACCCCTTCCACGGTGGAATCCGGATCCAGTGGCGAGACGGCCCGCGGGGCGGGTTCCTCGACATCGCGGCGCGGTTGGCGGGGAGCGACAAAGTCTTGCGCCAAGCACGAACCAGCGGCGAGCAGGCTTGTGGCCATGAGCAAATAACGTCGCACAAATGACCTTTAGGCTCCGGCACCTTCCCGGGCAACCCTGAAAATCACTCTCGCCTTGGTTGGCCCTTCGGCGGAATTATGCAAGTCCCATGGATCACTTGTCCAAAGCACGCCGCGTAATCGGGATCGAGGCGGACGAATTGCGCCGTCTGGCCGAGAACCTCGACGGCCAAGCCTTCAGCCAGGCGATTGAAACGCTCAAAGCGTGTGTCGACCATCGCGGCAAGATCGTGGTTTGCGGGGTGGGCAAATCCGGACACATCGGCGACAAAATTGCCGCCACCCTGACCAGCACGGGCGCCACCGCGGTGGTCCTCAACTCCCTCAACGCCCTCCACGGCGACCTCGGCCTGGTCTCCGATGGCGACGTCATCCTCGCGTTCAGCTATGGCGGAGAAACGGCGGAACTGCTCAACATCCTTCCGCCTTTGGCCCGTTTTGACGTCAAGCTTATTGCCGTCACCGGCCGCCCCGACTCCACCCTCGGTCAGGCCGCTGACATCGTGCTGGATGTCGCAGTGAGCCAGGAAGCCTGCCCGCTCCAGCTTGCGCCCACCTCGAGCACCACGGCCATGCTCGCGCTCGGGGATGCCCTGGCCATGGTTCTGCTCGAGGCGCGCGGGTTCCGGCAGGACGACTTCGCCCGTTTCCATCCGGGCGGCAGTCTCGGCCGGGTTTTGCTGACCAAAGTCCACCAGATCATGCGCAAAGCGACCCAACTGGCGGTGGCCGGTCCCGACACCACCGTGCTCGAGGTGCTGAAAAAAATGACCCAATGCCGCACCGGTGCCGCTGCCATCGTCGCAGTGGATGGCAAATTGTGCGGCGTCTTCACCCACGGTGATCTGGCGCGCCATTACCAAGCGCATGCCGATCTGGGGGCCCTGCCGGTCGGTCAATTCATGACGGCAAGCCCTGTCACAATCCGCGGCGACAAGCTTGCCGCCGAGGCGCTGCACGTGCTAAAGACCCACCGCATCGATGATCTTATCGTGGTGGATGAAGACAACCGCCCGGTCGGCATCATCGATTCGCAGGACCTCTCGCGCCTCCAAGGTGTCTGACCTGCAACACCTGTAACCTCATCCCGTTCATTTTATGCCTGCAGCCAACGATCTCCGCAAAGGAATGGCCATCAAGTACAACAACGACACTTATGTTGTGCTCGAGGTCACCCACCGCACCCCCGGCAACCTCCGCGCTTTTGTCCAAGCCATCATCCGCAGTATCAAGACAGGCAAGTCGAGCGATGTCCGTTTTAGTTCGACCGAGAAAGTCGAACTTGTCGACCTCCAGCGCCGTCCGCTCGAATTCAGCTACAAGGACCA
>CAMBSX010000037.1 GCA_945870655.1 Chthoniobacter flavus
TCGGTCTTCACCCACCCCGGAGTGACCGCGACCACCGTGACACCGCGCAGACGCAGTTCCGCGGCCATGGCCCGGGTGAGCATGTTCAGCGCGGCCTTCGACGCGCTGTAGCAGTAGTGCCGCGAATCTTCTTTCTGCGACACAGACCCGGCCCGGGAGCTGACATTGACCACGCGGGGATGCGGAGCCGCGGTGAGCAGGGGGAGAAAGGCCCGCGTAACCCGGGCCACGCCGACCACATTGACGGCAAACGCCTCGGCGAAGCGCTCCAACGGCAGTTCCTCCAGGGTTTCATTCCCTTCCTCCGGAAATACTCCTGCATTGTTGACCAGGACATCGATCGCCCGCAACTGACGGGCCGCCTCCTCGGCTGCCGATGTGACACTCTGGTCGCTGCACACGTCGAGCGAAACGATTTCGATCGAACCCGGCGCGGCACTCTGCGCCGCAGCACGGAGACCATCAGCTCGGGCCGGGTCGCGCGCGCCGGCCATGACACGCCAACCGCGCCGTGCCAACTCGCTGGCCAGCGCCAAGCCGATTCCCCGGCTGGCTCCGGTGATCAAAACTGCGCTCCCCTGCATGGACCCAACCTGCCACGGACCAAGGCCCATGCCAATGGCTGGCCGCAGCATCCCCATGACGTGCACTTGCCAATGACCACCAGGTCCGACAACTTTGCACGTGCGCGCACGCAGCCAACCTGCAAATCCGTCAGGAGCCCCCACCTTTTGGGGTGCCCTTGCTTTGGCTGTCACCACATGCGTCCTGATCGCCCTGCTTCTGGTTTTTTACGGCATGGTTCTTCCGCAGGCGCGTGAGAGAGACCTCAACCGAATCAAACTCTACACAGGGCTGGCCAAGCATCTGCTGGAAGCAGACGCAGTTGCCGGCGTCGCAACGGAGCAGACCCTGGAAAAAATCCGCAAACTCGGCTTAACCAATTCGGAAATCCTCCCTCTCGAAAACATCCCCGTCAGAAAAAGTCCAAGGTTTATCGCGCCACACTCGCAAGTAGAGGCTTGGGAAATTTTCCGTGGCCCGGATGGGCAGGCGGCCGGAGTGGTCAGAATAACCAAGTGGGATGACACCACGCGGTGGGCCTTCGGTATCCTGCGGATGGCTGCCGTAATACTCACGGTCGGCGGTCTACTGGTCATCGCCACAACCATTCTCTTCTCCTATTTACCGCTGATGCTACGCTTGCAGCGCCTGGCAACCCTCACCCGGAGTAAATTCGGGCTTCCGCCCGCCGACCATCGCCGCGTAGCCCACAGCCCACTGCATGATCTCGAACTGGCCCTGGAGACAGCAGCCGACAAAGTCTTACGAGAGGACGGACAGCGTCAGCGACTGCTGGAAAACCACGCCGAGTTGGCATGCCTAGGCACCACGGATGGGAGGCTGCTCGAAGTCAACAATGCCTATTGCCGCTTCTTTGGCAAAACACGGGAGCAGCTCATCGGCACCAACTACTTGGACCTCATCCCTCCCGCCGATCGCACCGAGGTGGTCAACTCCCTGCGCAAGCTGTCTCCGCGACATCCTGCCAATACCATGACCCACCGCGTTCTCTCGCCCACGGGTAAAGTTCTTTGGCTGCGGTGGCGGGATTCGGCCATATTCGATGACGCAGGAAAAGTTAAAGAGGTGGCCTCTTTCGGTTTGGACGTTACCGCGGAACACGAGCTGGCTGAACGAAATGGGCGTCAGCAACTCGCCTTTGCCCAGATGCAATCCCTGGCCCGCACCGGATGCCTTGCTTGGGACGTCACCCGCGACAAGATGGACTGGACAGACGAGACTTGGCGACTTCTCGGACTCGACAAGGATGCATCCCAACCATCTTTGGACCACCTGCTGGCCGTCGTCACTCCCCGTGACCGTGGGACCCTCCGTGAACTTTTCCGCCTAGCCCGGGAAGACGGGGCCCCGTTCGAATACGAATTCTGTTGCGCGCTTCCCGATGGCTCCCGCCGGACCTTGCTGAGCCGCGCCGAGGTCCGTGCCGATCCGAAAACCAAGCTCCTTGATCAGCTGACCTGCACGTTCCACGACATCAGCGCTCTGCGCGAGGCCGAGACGGCTACCAAGCGCGAGTTACATTTCCGCCAGGCCATCGAGCATTCGCTGGGCACCGGTATCGTTGTCATCGACGAAAACGGCAAGTGCCTGTTGGTCAACCAGGCGTTTTGCGAAATGACAGGCTGGCCGGCCGAAGAACTGACGGGCCAGCCGGCGCCGTATTGCTACTGGCCGGAGGAGGAAAGGCCTGCGATCCGCATGGCCTTCGAGCAAACTTTGCGTGGGCAGGCAGCGCCCGAAGGCATGGAGTTGAGATTCTGCCGCAAGGACGGCAGACGCTTCGATGTTTTGGTCAAGGTGGCCCCCTTGCTCAATAACGAGGACAGACCTCTCGGCTGGCTGGGCGCTGTCACCGACATCACCTCCATCCAGCAAACACGGCGTGAACTGGAGGTGGTCAACGAGCGCCTGCAAATCGCCCAAGACGTGGCGGACTTCGGCATCTGGGATTGGGACCCGGTCAGAAACATCCTGCACTGGGACCGGAAGTCGTTTGCCCTGTTCGGGCATCCCGAGGCCACCGACGCGCAGGCCGTGTGGTGCCAAGTGCACAGCGAGGCCGAACAAGAGCGCCTCACCGGCGAACTGAACCGCCTCATCGCCGCGGGCGGCAACCGCGGACGGGATCTCATTCACGCCCGATGGCCCGATGGCACGCGGCACGACATCGCATCGACCTACGTCATTTTGCGCGACCAGTCCGGCCAAGCGACGCGCGTCCTCGGGATCAACCACGACATCACAGCGGAACCGGGGGAAGAGCGCGATCGGCGCAGCCACTTAGAACGTGGCGACTGACGAGCTCTACACCCCGGATGTAACCGACCGCAACCCGGGCGCATCCCTTGGCCTGGGCACAAAAAACGACCGGCCACTTTTCCCGCAAACCACGGCCGACTTGCTTGCCCGCCACCAGCAGTTCGACGGGCCGGCCCCACCCCTTCCTTGACTCCGAAGACTTCGTCTTTAGCGTATAGTCATCAATGACACCCACCCATGCCGGCCCTTCGCGCCCGCGGCGGTATGCTTGGAAACACGATCCGATCTTCCGGTTCCTTGCCTCCCTGCGTTTGGCGGTCATTTTGCTCAGTGTGCTCATTGTCATGAGCATCGTCGGCACTTTGGCCGAATCAAAATTTGATGCCGACACGGCCCGCACCTGGATCTACGAGGCTCCATGGTTTTACCTCTGGCTGTTCTTTCTCGTGGCCAACCTCACTTGCAGCGCTTTCATGCGTTGGCCTTGGAAAAAATACCACACCGGCTTCCTCCTCGTTCATCTCGGCATGATTGTAGTCATGATAGGGGCGGTCATCGGCCAGATCTGGGGCATCGAGGGAACCATGACGCTTTTCAAGGACTCTTCTCCCGACGACAAGCTCGTTCTGCAAAAACGCGAGATCACCGTCCGGGATCCCGACGCCAAACGCGCGGTCACGATCAAGCTCGGACGCCAGCCACTGCGGGTCGGCGAGGGCGACGCGCTCGACCTCTGGACCACCCCCGGCGGATGGAAGCTGGAAGCCGTGGCCGACTCCCCTCGGCTCATGGCCAATTTCCAGCCGGCCACCGCACCCGGGGGCAACCCCGCAGTCCTCGTCCGCCTCCGCACCACAGCGATGAACCAATCCGTCGAGCAGTGGCTACTCGCGGGCGATCGCAATCACAACCGGCTCGACCTCGGCCTCGTCACCGTCGACCTGGCCCGCGCCGACCAACCCGCACCAGCCACCGGTGCACCCAACCGGGCCGTGATCACGGCCCGGGCCGACGGCGCGCTGCAAATGGATTTGTTCGCCAGCGGCCGTCTGGTCTCTTCCGCCCCGTTCCCCGCCAATCGGGCGGTTGCGACCGGATGGAATGATTGGACGATCGAAGCCCTCGATATTCTGCCTTCTGCCCAGACCGGCTTCACTTTCCGCCCTCTGCCGGCCGCAGAGCCCATCCCTCCGGGACAATCCCTGCTCGACGGAATCCTCGTGCGGGCGAGCAAAGCCGACCGCACCGTCGAGCAATGGGTCGGCGCAGGTTGGCGCGTAAGTTTGCCGACCGGCTCGTTCCCCTTGGAGGTGGCGTACGGCTGGGAAGTTGCCGATTTGCCCTTCGGGCTTGTGCTTGAGGATTTCACCGTCGAACGCAACGAGGGAACGGAGGAACCCGCCTCGTTCCGCAGCGACCTCGCTATGGTCCTTCCGGACGGACAAACCGACGCGACGGGTTCGTGCTCGATGAACCAACCGGCCAATTATCCGCAAGCCTTGTGGCGTTCGCTCACCGGATTGACTTACAAAATATCCCAAGCCTCGTGGAACCCGAACGATCTTACGCAGAGTTCAGTGCAAATCCTCCGCGATCCGGGCTGGCTCGGCAAATGGGTCGGCTCCCTTATCTTCAGCGTGGGCCTCGTCACCATGTTCATTTTCCGCCGCCCCACCGTGCACGAAAAAAGCATGGCAGGGTCAGCCGGCCCCACCAAGCGCACCCCCCAACTCTCCACCGCCTCGTGAAACTCCTGCTCGCCATCCTCCTCGCCACTTCGGCCGCTCTCCCCGCAGCGCCGCCCCCCGCCGACCTCACCCCGTGGGAGTGCCTCGTCGTGCAAGACTCGGGACGGCGCAAACCGATTGGCACTTTCGGCCACGAACTTCTGGTCAAAATCTCCGGCCGTGACCCGGTCCGCACCGCCGACGGCGATACCTACGGCGGCAGCGCCTTCGCCTTTTCACAACTCTTCGCCACGCACGATTGGAGCAACGATCCCATCATCCTCATCTCCTACCGGCCGCTCATTGCGGAGGTCGGTCTCGATCCTTCGCGCAAACGTTTCTCGCGCAAAGAACTTGCCGCCGCTACAAAACTAAGCTCGCTCTCCCAAGAGGCCGCCGCGTTGCGCCAGGCCGGTGAAGCGGTGCCGAAGCTCAACACGGAGGCTCAAACCGTGCTCGGACGCCTGCAACTCTACGACGCGCTCGGGGCCACCACCGCTTTTCTCCTCGCTCCGCCGCCTCCCGGGTCGCCAGCCGGATCGCCATGGTTGTCTATCGACCAATTGGCCGCCGTATACCCTCCGGAAAAGGCCACCGCTATCCTCCAGGATCTGCGTAACCTGAACATTGCAGGACGTGGCGGCGACAACACGGCTTTTGCCAACGCGGCGGAGCGGCTGGTCGGCGACCTCCGCGCGCTCAATCCCGAAGTGTATCCAACGGCCGATGTGGTCAACCGCGAGAACTTCTACAACCGCCTCAAGCCTTTCGATACGGCGATGTGGTTGCTCGTTCCGGCGGCACTTTTGCTCATGGCCGGCACCCGCCACGGACCTCGCCGCTGGCTGCTCCGGGGCGGGGTTGCTTTGAGCGCGGCTTCGCTCGGCTTCATCCTCTACGGACTCTTTCTGCGGGTGCTCATCGCCGGCCGTGCCCCGGTGACCAATATGTATGAGTCCGTGGTGTGGGTTGCCATGGGCACGGTGATGTTCGGCCTCATCTTCTACGCCGTCTACCGCAACCGCCTCATGCTCCTCAGCGCGCTCCCCGTCAGTTTTCTCTGTTTGCTTCTCGTCCGCAGTCTCCCCGTGGCTATGCCGGCACGCCTCGATCCTCTCGTTCCTGTGCTGCGCGATAACTTCTGGCTCACCGTGCACGTGCTCGTCATTACCTTGAGCTATGCCGCTTTCGCCCTAGCCCTCGGGTTCGCTCACGTCATCCTCTGGCGGTACATCCGCAAACCGCAGACCACGGACTCATTGCGTCCGCTCCACGATTGGCTTTACCGCATGATGTTTGTCGGGCTGATCCTCCTCGCGGTTGGCACCATCCTCGGCGGTGTTTGGGCCAACTACAGCTGGGGGCGGTTCTGGGGCTGGGACCCGAAAGAAACTTGGGCCCTCATCGCCCTGCTCATGTACGTCGTCGCCATCCATGGGAGAATGGCCGGTTGGTGGGGCGACTTCGGTATCGCCGTGGCCGCGGTTGTCAATTTCGCGGGTATTATCATGGCCTGGTATGGGGTGAATTACGTCCTCGGGGCCGGACTCCATAGCTACGGCTTCGGCGTGGGCGGCGAAGGCTACGTCCTCGCCTTCCTCGCCGCAGAAGCGGCTTTTCTCGGACTGGCCGCCGTCCGCCATCACCAGGCCGGCAAACACCACTTGCTTCCGGCCTGAGTCCCCGCGGCCGAAGCGGCAACTCGCCGCGGCAAAGTGGCGTCATCCGGCCGGATCGTCTTGCCCTCGCCCGCTTTTCGCGGAAGATTTTAGGCTCCATGCCTCGCCTGATTGTCATCGTCCTGTTGCTCGCGGCCGCGCCGCTCCACGCAGGCGACGAAAAAGAGCACATCGTGGTCAGCGGCGGGGTGTCCCTTTACCAGTGGGAAAAATTCAAAAACCCGCCGCATGACCGCTGGTGGGGCAACTTCATCCGGCCCGCCGTGACCCGCTTCCAGCAAATCAAGGACGCCGACCCGCAGGCCCGTATCACTTGGTTGGTGCACCGGCCGAGCTACGAGCGCCGCCTCCGCCAGAATGAAGGCCCCCTCACCACCTGGATCGCCAACATCGCCCCCAAATACGGGGTCAAGCTCGTCTGGTTCACTTCCCCGGACACCG
Organism: Chthoniobacter flavus; assembly: GCA_945870655.1. Taxonomy (GTDB): domain Bacteria; phylum Verrucomicrobiota; class Verrucomicrobiia; order Chthoniobacterales; family JACTMZ01; genus JACTMZ01. The sequence continues at coordinate 6,692 of CAMBSX010000037.1, forward strand.
TGGTCAACTACCTGAACGCCGGTCAGCCCCGCGATCGGGTCAAGATCGCGTCCCTTGACTGGTTCCTCCATTCGAACAAAGCCTGTTTCATGTTCGACTACAGCAATGAAATCGACAGCGGGTCGAAATCCTGGCTCCACGAAAACGAACTCGGCCGCATCAACCGCGGTATCTTCGCCAAGCGGGCCGTGGTCAAAAGCTGGGGATGCCACACCGGCGAAAGCATGTCGAAAAAGTGGAAACGGGTCACCGGAGTGCCCATGATCGGTGCGGTCGGGAAGACCGATTACTCGGTTATGTACCGCAACAACTGGCTTCCCGCCTTGTCCAAAGGCCGCTGGACACGTTGATCACAACCAAGCGGCCAGTTTGACCCGCAGGGTCTGACGCGCGCGGAAAAGCAGGCTTTTCACCGCCGGCACCGTTGTCTCAAGAACAGAGGCGATTTCCTCGTAGGGCATTTCTTCGTAGCGGCGGAGGACCACGGCAGTGCGCTGGTCTTCCGGAAGCCCGGCCAGGGCGTTCTCGATAACGCGAGCCAGTTCACCCGCCGCCGCCGTCGTCGACGGATCTTCGCTCACCTTCCCCTCGTGCGGGCGCTCCTCGGCGGATGGTTCGCGGAAGACCACTCCTCGACGGGCGCGTCCCCGGCGTTCGTTCAGCACGAGGCGCCGCACGATGGAAAACATCCAGGTGGTGAATTTGGCCGTCGGCTCGTAACGTCCGCGTGCTTGCCAAATGCGCAGATAAACCCGCTGCGCGAGATCTTCCGCCCCCTCGAATCCGCCAAGCATTTTTACCATCGTGCCATAGACCCGGTCCTCGGTTGCCTCGACCAAAGCACGGAAGGCAACTTCGTCGTCCTCCCGCACCCGTCGCATCAAAGCGACCAGCTGGGCATTGTCGTCCGAGCCGGATCCGGTGGTTCCGAATCCGTCCGTTGGCTCATGGTCTTGCGGTGTCACCGGCTGGCTTGAAGTCTCCAAATATTCAACCCCGCGGAGGCGAAACGTTGCTCGAATTCGGTCATGGGCCAGGAAACCGGGACCGACCAGTCTTTTATCCGCCAGCCGCTCCGGACCAATATTTCCCGCGTCCAGCCGAGGTAGTCCCCCGAATCGGTGGCAAAAAAGAAAGTGCCGCCGGCCTCCAGGCGCGAAGACAGCAGCGCGACAAATTTCTCCTGCACCAAACGCCGCACCGCGTGACGGCGCTTGGGCCATGGGTCGCTGAAAAGCAGATAGACCCGCCAGACCGAGCACGGTGGCAAGGAGGACAGCACTTCGAGCACCTCGCCATGCAAAACACGGGCATTGCCGAGGTCGCCCGCCCGGCGCCGCGCCTGGCGCACCCGGTATTCCTTTTTTTCGATGCCGAGGACATTCCAGCCTGGTTCGCCCTCTGCCAACCCGGCGAGAAAAAGTCCGTTGCCGCAGCCCAGGTCGAGGACCAGAGGGGCTTCGCGCGAGAATAACCCGGCCGGGGCAACGACCCCGCCGCCCTCGGCTCCCGGGCACGGGACGGGCATAACCGGCGCTGTTGCCGGCATGGGAATCAGGCCGCGTCCTTCTCCTGCTTGCGGCGCAGGAGCGGCGGCTTGCGGCCTTCGACCACCGCGCGGTTGATCGTCACTTCGGCGATGTCCTCGCGGCTGGGCACATCATACATCACATCGAGCATGATTTTTTCCATCATGGAGCGGAGGGCGCGGGCGCCGGTCCCTTTGGCCACAGCTCGTGCGGCCAGCGCGCGCAGGCCGTCCTTCGTGATATTGAGGTCGACGTCCTCCATGGACATCAATTTGGCATACTGCTTGACCATCGCGTTGCGCGGTTCAGTCAGGATGGTGACCAACTCGTCCTCGGTCAGTTGGTCAAGGGCGGTGACAACAGGAAGACGCCCGACAAACTCGGGGATCATCCCGAAGCCGAGCAGGTCCTCCGGTTCGGCCTGGTGAATGGTGGCCGCCGGCACCGACAAAGTGTCATCCGGCTTTTTCTCCTCGCGCGCATGGAAGCCGAGGACACGGCTGCCGAGGCGGCGCTGGATGAGCTTATCTAAACCGACAAAGGCGCCGCCGCAGATGAAAAGAATTTTTTCCGTATTCACCTGGATGTATTCCTGCTGGGGATGCTTGCGCCCGCCCTGCGGGGGCACGTTGCAGGTTGTGCCCTCGAGGATCTTGAGCAACGCCTGCTGCACACCCTCCCCGGAGACATCGCGGGTAATGCTGACATTATCCGTCTTGCGGCCGATTTTATCGATCTCGTCGATGTAAACGATGCCGATCTCGGCACGCTTCACGTCGTAATCTGAAGCCTGGAGCAACCGCAAAACAATATTCTCCACGTCTTCGCCGACATAACCCGCCTCGGTCAGGGTGGTGGCATCGGCCATACAGAACGGCACGTCAATGATGCGCGCCAGCGTGCGGGCCAGAAGGGTCTTCCCGGACCCGGTCGGCCCGATGAGCAGAATATTGCTTTTCTCCAGCTCGACGTCCTCGCTGCCGGGCAAAGCCAGTTCGCGGGAAGAGGCCTGGTGCAGGATGCGTTTGTAGTGATTGTGGACCGCGACGGAGAGTGTTTTCTTGGCCAAGTCCTGGCCGATGACAAATTGGTCGAGTTCGGCTTTGATCTCCGCCGGTTTGGGCACGCGCACCGCGCCGCTCTTTTTCTTCGACTCCTCTTTGAGTTCTTTGTCGAGGATGCCCTTGCAGAGGGTGACGCAACTGTCGCAGATGTAGACCCCGGGGCCGGCGATGAGTTTGCGAACCTCGCTATGACTCTTCCCGCAGAAAGAGCACATGGTGAGATTGGTCGCGCGGGCCATCGTCTCAGGCGGGCATGGCGCCCGGGATTTCTTTGCGCGACTTCACCACCTCGTCGACCAGGCCGTAAGCCTTGGCCTCCGCCGCACTCATGTAGTAATCGCGATCCGCATCATTGTGCACCTGCTCGACCGGCTTGCCGGTGTGCTGCGCGATGATCGACTCGAGGCGACGCTTGAGCTTGAACATGAATTCAACCTGACGCTCGACATCGCTGGCCTGGCCTTGGGCGCCGCCACTTACCTGGTGGATCATGATGTCGGAATTAGGCAAAGCATAGCGCTTACCCTTGGTTCCGGCACAGAGAAGGACCGCACCCATGCTTGCCGCCATGCCCATGCAATAAGTGTTCACATCGCAGGTAACGAACTGCATGGTGTCATAAATGGCCAGCCCGGCCGTGACCGAACCGCCGGGCGAATTGATGTAAATATGGATGTCTTTCTTGGCATCCTCCATCTGGAGGAAGAGCAATTGGGCAATGACAAGATTGGCGATGTAGTCGTCAATCGGCGTGCCGATGAAAACAATGCGGTCCTTGAGCAGACGCGAGTAAATATCGTAACTGCGCTCCCCGCGGCCGGTCTGCTCGACCACCATGGGGACGAGCATGGAATTGCGGGGCGAAACCGGACCGGAAGTGACGAGAGGATTCATAAAAAAAGTGATGGCGGTGGGGCTTAAGCCGCCAACTCCGCTGGTTTAACCTTAACTTTGGAGGCGAGAAAATCAAGGGCCTTGTCCCGGACCACCTCACCCTCGACCGAGCCGAGCGCCTCGCGCTTGGCCAGTTGTTTGACCAGTTTGTCCATCGGCATGCTCAAACGCTGGGCCATGCGAGCGATGTGTTCCGCCAACTCCTCGCGCGATGCTTCGATCTTCTGCTCACGAGCCAGACGGGTAAGGATGAAGTCGGCCTTGACCCGGAATTGCGCGCCCATTTGCGCGTGTTGGAAAATTTCCTCCTTCTTGCTCAGGAGATCCTCGTCGCTCAGGCCGCGCATTTGCTCGGCCTCGACGATTTCCCGGACGACGCGGCGGGCTTCGCCCATGACCATGGAGGCGGGAACCTCGAATTCGACACTTTTGACCAAATGCTCGACCGCCGCCGCGCGCTTCTTGCGTTCGGTCTGCTCGGTCGCGGCGGCCTCCAACCGTTGGCGGAAGGTCGAACGCAACTCATCGGCGGTGCGCCCGGCGATTTTCTGGGCCAACTCATCGGTCAATTCGGGGAGTTGCTTGGTCTTGATGCCCTTCAGCTTGGTCTGGTGGATGATTTTTTTGCCGCGCAGCGAGGGCACCGCGAAATCCTCCGAGGCGGTCACCTCGACCGTGCGGCCCTCGCCTTCCTTCGCCCCGACCAGACCCGCGCAAAATCCCGGCCACATGCTTTCCTCCTCCATGATGACCCAAAGCCCCTCGCCGCCCTTCATGGTCGACGGGGCCTCGGGGCAGAACTCGCCGAGTGACTGACCGTCCACCGTGGCGTCGTAGTCGAGCACGGCATAGTCGCCCATTTGCAACGGACGGTCTTTGACCTCGGAAAATTCCGCCATGCGCTCGAGCAGCAGATTGATATTGCCCTTCACATGCTCGTCGGTCACCGCCTCCTCCAGCACCTCAAGACCGAGTGCTTCCACATCGGGCATCTTGAAGTCGGGTTCGAGCGTCAGTTCGACGCTCAGATTGAGGTCCGACGGCCCGACCTCGCCGTGCTGGAGATTGAAAGCATTCAACACGGTCAGGTTATGATCCTTGGCGCCTTGGTTGACCGCTTCGCGCAGCAATTCTTTGACCGCTTCCTCCGCGATGGCGTCTTTGTATTTGCGGGCCACCACGGCGACCGGAGCTTTGCCCGGACGGAAACCCGGCAACTTGGCCGAGCGCTGGTATTCCCCGGCCAACTTTTCGGTTTTCTTCTGCACCAAGTCGGCGGGGACGATGGCGTGCAGGGTGGCAATACAGTTTGGCTGTTTTTCGACGGAGACTTTCATGAATGGAAAATGACCCTCCACCTTAGCGGTGGCTTAGCCCTTCGCCAACCGCAAAACCTCATCCAAGACCGCACAGTGCGCCCGCACCCTTGCGGTGAGGGAAAACTCCGACGGTGTCTCGAAGGTGAGGCTGCGCTTGGTGTGCCCGAACCGCAGAAAAAACGCCTCCGGATGCTCCGGCAAGGTCTCCGGCGTAACGCGCGTGCGAATCAACCCCCGCCGGCATTTGCGCCCCTCGACCCGACCGCGCGGCTCGCCGGGCAGATGTCGCGCCGCGGCCGCAAGCAACTTCTCGCCCCAGAGCGGACGCGCCCCCGGAATCTCGTAAAGGTAAATCCCCTGCGCGTCGAAATCCTCATGCAGCATTACCGCCGCATCAAAGGCGCGCCTCCGCAACAAGCGTTTTTGCGCTTCGATCACCGGCACATCACTCCGGTGGTAACCCCGGTTGAGGTCGCGGCCGTGCGCATCGTTGCGGTTGTTGTGCTGCAGACCCCAAGGATTCAAACACGGGAAAATCAGCACTTCGCATTTCCGCAAAGCCGGCAGCCGTTTTTCACACCATGTGATGAGCGCTTCGGTCGCGGCCGGTTCGTCCCCGTGGATCCCGGCCGACAAATAAAGCCGCGGACCATCCCGCGCCGGCGAGGCCAAGGCATAGACCGGAAACCCGTCCTCCGTGGCGAATTTCCGCAACGGCCATCCGGCCCGCTTGGCCAGCGCGCGCCAGCGTTTGACTAGCCATCGGTAATCATGCGCCCGCAGGTGCGCTGCGCTTTCGAGTTGCCTTGTCACGAAATGTGGATATCGAAAAACTTGTCATGTGCAAAACATCCATCCTCATCGCCGCTTTCACCCTCGCCATCCTCGCCGCTCCCGCGCAAAGTGAAGAATCCATGAAAGACATCCGCATCATCGTCAAAACCGACAAGGGCGACATCGAAGGCGTCCTTTATCCATCCAAAGCCCCGGTCACCGTGGCCAACTTCCTCAACCTGGCCAAACGCGGCTACTACGACGGCCTCAAATTCCACCGCGTCATCCCTGACTTCATGATCCAAGGCGGCGACCCGACCGGCACCGGCAGCGGCGGCCCCGGCTATCGATTCGAAGACGAGTGCACGCCGGAACTCAAGCACGACAAGCCCGGCATCTTCTCCATGGCCAACGCCGGCCCGGGGACCAACGGCAGCCAGTTCTTCATCACCCACGTCCCCACCCCGTGGCTCGACGGTAAGCACACCGTTTTCGGCTCGGTGACCAAAGGCCAGGACATGGTCAACGCCGTCGCCCAAGGCGACACCATTAAATCGATCGAAATCCTCGATCCGACCGACGACCTGTTCGCCGCCCAGTCCAAACGCCTTGAAGAATGGAACGCCATTCTCGACAAGCGCTGAGTTCCTGCCCCGTTTTTCACGGAGCGGCGGTCCTCGGACCGCCGCTTCCTTTTTCAGTCAGAAGACCCGCGGTTCCCCCTCGCGCAAAAAACAAACCCGTTCGAGCAATCCCGCCGCCCCCGCACACTCGATCAACCGCGAGGGCGGTTCCCAAGCCGGCTCATAGCTAAGCCGGAAAGTCCCGTAGTGCATGGGCACGAAGGTCTGCGCACCCAGCTCGACAAAGGCCCGCAGCGCGTCCTCAGGTGTCATATGCACCTCGCGTCCGCTCGGCGGATCATAAGCACCGATCGGCAAGAGCGCGACGTCCACCGGCACACGCTTCCCGATCTCGGCAAAGCCCGGAAAATACGCGCTATCCCCGCAATGAAAAATCGAGCGCCCCTCCACCTCGATGATAAATCCGCCGAATCCCCGGTGCGAATCGGCCAGCATCCGTGCCCCCCAATGGTGCGCCGGAGTCATCGTCACCTTGACCGGACCGAGTTGCATCGACTCCCAAACCTCCAGCTCATGCACGCGGTCGAAACCCAACCCATGCACCAACCTCCCCACGTTCCGCGGCACCACGATCGGTTGCTCCGCCGCCACTTTGCGCAGGGTCCGCTTGTCGAGATGATCGAAATGCGCATGCGTGATCAGCACCGCGTCGATGTCCGGCAAGGCCTGCAATTCCAGCCCCGGTTCACGCATCCGTTTGATCACCTTCAACCACCGCGCCCAATTCGGGTCGATGAGCAAGTTCACCCCCGGCGCCTGGATCAAGAATGACGCATGGCCGATCCAGGTCAGTGCGACCTGCCCTGACGTCAGCTCCGGAAACTCCGGGGTGCGCCGCTCCCCCGTGCGCCGCTCAAACAAGCTTGGCCAGACCACCTCGGAGAGAAAATTGCGCCGGTGCCAACCCACGCGCGGCTTCAGCCCGACATGATGAGCAGGCTTGGGGCGCCGCAACTGCGGCAAAATCCGCTTCTTGGGCCACTCGGGCTTGTCTGGGTTCTCGGCAGGACTCACTTTGTCGAACATTCCTATGCCCTCCCCGGCCAAAACAGAACTCCGCCGCCACATGCGGGCCGAGCTTGCCCGGATGACTCCCGCCGCTTGTGCGGCCGCCTCGGAAAGCATCCGCACGAGTATCCCATCACTCCCCAACTGGCAAGCGGCGCACACCATTGCCGCTTACGCTGCTTTGCCCTCGGAGCCCGACCTGCAGCCTTTCGCCTGGCGGTCGCATCACCGGGTCCTCCTGCCACGCGTCACCGGCCACGACATCACTTTTTACCACGTCTCCTCCCCCGAGGACCTGATTCCGGGTTCATTCGGCGTCTTCGAGCCCGACCCGGAAAAATGCCTGCCCGCCGACCCCGCCAGCGCGGTCCTTATTTTTGTCCCCGGCGTCGCCTTCACCGCGGAGGGTGCGCGCCTTGGCCGCGGCCGCGGTTACTACGACCGCCTTCTCAGCATCCTCCCGGCGCACGTCCAGCGCATCGGCGTCTGTTTCTTCTGCCAGCTGGTCGACACGATCCCCCAGGAGCCCCACGACGAAGGCGTGGACCTTGTGCTCAGTTCACCAGTTTGACCCCGAAAGAGACCAGCACCGCAAAGACCACGCACCACGGTATCACCCCGAGAGCGATGGCCCCGGCAATCCGCGGCGCCTTTTCCCCCACGGCCAAGGCAATCACCGCCGTGGCCTGCGGCCCGATGGTCACCGGGGCGAGCAAACAAAGCCCGAACAGCCCGCCGCGCCGCCAAATCCTCCAAACCAAGCTTGTTTCATCCTTGTCCACCGGGATCCTCAACTTCCGTACCAGCCATTGACGCAAAGGTGCCCCCGCGACCAAAACCGCCGCCCCGCCGGCCACATAACCCATTCCCGCGGCCAGCGCCGCCCACCAAACACCCGCTCCCGCCGCCGTCGCCGCCGGAATGGACGCGATAAAATAAACAAACCCCAGACCGAAAGCCGTGGAAAGTCCTGTCCAACTCATAGAACCCCCCAACCTACCGCAACCGCCGGATCTCTCCACCTCTCATTGCCCTTGGCACCCCCCCCGCGGCTTCCATCTTCCCCCGCGCCGGGTAAGCTCCGCTTTCTCCGCATGGACTCCAAAGCCGCCGCCACCGATATCGCCCGCCGCCTGCAAGAGGCCGGCCACACCGCTTATTTTGCCGGCGGCTGCGTGCGCGACGAACTCCTCGGGCTCCATCCCCACGACTATGACATTGCCACCTCGGCTAAGCCGGACGAAGTGCAAAAACTTTTCCCCCACACCCAAGCCGTCGGTGCCCACTTCGGCGTCATCCTTGTTATGGAACATGGCCACGCCTTCGAAGTGGCCACCTTCCGCTCGGATCACCAATACCTCGACGGACGCCGCCCCGAGATGGTCACGTTTTCCACGCCAGAAGAGGACGCCACCCGCCGCGACTTCACCATCAATGGCATGTTCCACGATCCGGTGGCGGAAAAATTCATCGACTTCGTCGGCGGCCAAGCCGACCTCCAATCCCGCACCCTCCGCGCCATCGGCGATCCCGTGGCGCGCTTCCGCGAGGACAAACTACGCCTCCTCCGCGCCATCCGCTTCGCCGCCCGTTTCGGCTACGACATCGAGCCCCGGACTTGGATGGCCATCCGAGCCCACGCCGCCGACCTCCACGCGGTCAGTGCCGAGCGCATCCGTGAGGAGTTGGTCAAAATTCTTGCTCACCCCAACCGACTCCGCGGTTTCGACCTGCTCGACAAGAGCGGACTGCTCCAAGAAATCCTCCCTGAAATCGAAGCGCTCAAAGGCTGCGAGCAACCGCCGCAATTCCATCCGGAAGGAGACGTCTTTGTCCACACCCGCGCCATGCTTGCTTTGCTGCCGCCGGAAGCCCCCGCCGCCCTCGTCCTTGCCGTGCTCTGCCACGATATCGGCAAGCCCCCCACATTTCGTTACCATCCGGACGAAGACCGCATCCGTTTCAACGGGCACGACCGCGTCGGAGCCGCCATGACTGAAAAAGTCATGGAGCGCCTTCGCTTTTCCCGCCACGACACCGACCGCGTCGCCGAAGCCGTCCGCCAGCACATGGTTTTCAAGGACGTGCAAAACATGCGCACCGCAAAATTGAAACGCTTCATGGCCCGCGAAGGTTTCGAAGAAGAACTCGAACTCCACCGCGTCGACTGCCAAAGCAGTCACGGCGCGCTGGACAACTACCACTTCCTCAAAGTCAAAGTCCAAGAATTCGCCAACGAACCACTTATTCCTCCGCCGCTCCTCACCGGCCGGGACCTCATTGCCCTCGGCTGGAAACCCGGTCCCCACTTTGGACCCATTCTTGAGGCGATCCAAACCGCCCAACTCGAAGGCACCCTCACTACTCCGGAGGAAGCCCTT
>CAMBSX010000038.1 GCA_945870655.1 Chthoniobacter flavus
CTGACCGAAACCGACCTTTCCGGCCTCGACCTCATCGTCTGCCTCGACATTCTGCCCAACACCGCGACCCAGCTGGCCACGGCCATTCTCCCCGGGGCCGGCTTCGCCGAAAAACGCGGGTCGATGGTCAACGTCAAGGGCCGCCTCCAACGCCTCAACCGTGCCACCAATCCTCCCGGTCAGGCCCGCGATGATTGGGAAATTCTATCCGACCTCCTCCGCGCCCTCGGCGCCGAGGCCCCGCAGACCCTCGAAGGGATCTTTAAAGAAATCTCCACCGCCGTTCCCGCTTTCCGCGGCCTCACCTTGGCCAAACTGGGCGAAGAAGGCATCCCGGCAGAGACTTCCGGGGTTCACTTTCCCTAAGGCCGGCAGAAAAACTCTGTCATCCTCTCCCGACCGAACCAGCGGTCTAACGGTGTGGTAATGATTGAAGCGGGTGACACGGCCGGGTGGCCCGAGGAGTAAACATCGTTCGTAAGGTCACGGGAGACCAGCAGCGATGGAAAAGCAGCGCGCTGCCAAAGCAAACCTTCACCGCCTCGGCGGCGAGTTATAGTTTTTTTTTCAAAACTCTTTCGAGGCCCCGATTTCCATCAGATTCAAATTGACCCCGCGCTCGGCGAAATCCCGCACCGCTTGGTTCTTGTCGATTTCGATCGCCGGGAAGGTGTCATAGTGCACCCCGACCACGTCTTTCACCTCAAGGAAAGTGGCAGCCCGCGCCGCGTCTTCCGGACCCATGGTGAAATTGTCACCGATGCAGAGGATGGCCAACTTCAGGCACGCACTGTCCCCGATCAGCTTCATGTTGCGGGTCAAGGCCGTGTCGCCGGAGTAGTAAAAATGACCCTGTTCTGTCTCGACAAGGAATCCCGCGGGATTTCCGCCGTAGCTGCCGTCCGGCATGCTGCTCGAATGGGTGGCCGCCGTCATCTTGACCCGGCCGAAGGGAAACTGTTTCGCCCCGCCAAGATTCATGGGGTGCGCTTTCTCCACCCCTTGCTTGGCGAACCAATCGACGATTTCCCAGTTGGCGATGAGCGTGGCGCCGGTCCGTTTGGCAATAGCGGCCGCATCGGCCACGTGGTCGGAGTGGCCATGGGAAAGAAGAATGTAGTCGGCCGGAACTTTGGTCACGTTGATCGCGGACGCTTTGGGGTTGGGAGTGATAAAGGGGTCGAAGAGCAGGTGCGTGCCGTCCACCTCGACGCCGAAGCAGGAGTGTCCGTAGTAGGTCAGTTTCATAGCCGTATCTTCCTGCAGTAAATCTGGCCGTTTTTCATTGTCAAACCTGCGGCGAAAGCCGCCTAGTGGCCGCCCACATGCGCCGCCTCCTTCTGGCCTCCGCCGACTGGTTCCCCGCCTGGGTCCTTGCCGCCGGACTCCTCGCCCTCTGGCAGCCTTCTCTTTTCACCTGGTTCAGCGGTCCGTGGATCGTCTGGGGGCTAGCTCTGGTCATGCTCGGCATGGGTCTGACCCTCAACGTGGCAGATTTCGCCGCGGTGCTGCGCCTGCCCGGTGCCGTCGCCCTCGGCTTTGCCGGGCAATACACCATTATGCCCCTGCTCGGCTGGAGCGTGGGCAAAATGCTCGCCTTGCCCGCACCCTTCGCCGTTGGGCTGATCCTTGTTGCCTGCTGCCCGGGCGGCACGGCCTCCAATGTCGTGACCTACCTGGCCCGGGGCAACGTCGCCCTCTCCGTCCTCATGACCATGTGCTCGACATTGGCTGCCGTGGTCATGACGCCTTTGCTCACCGGGTGGCTGGCCGGCGCTTACGTGCCGGTCGATGCCTGGGGGATTTTCCTCACCACCGCCCAAGTGGTGCTCGCCCCCGTGCTGGTCGGACTGCTTTTGCACCACCGGGCGCCTCGCCTCACCGGATTTGTCCTGCCGGCTGGGCCGATCATGTCGGTGCTTGTCATCAGCCTCATCGTGGGAAGCATTATCGGCCAAAACGCAACCGCGATCTTCGCGCACGGCGGCCAGTTGCTCATCGCCGTCACCCTGCTGCACGGCGGCGGGTTTTTCCTCGGTTATGTTTTGGGGCGCCTTTCCGGTTTCGACCTTGGTGTGACCCGCACGCTCTCGATCGAGGTCGGCATGCAGAACTCCGGGCTGGGCGCTGTGCTGGCCAAAACACGTTTTGCCGCCGAGCCGCTCACTGCCGTGCCATCCGCTCTCTCCAGCATCTGCCATTCCCTGCTCGGCAGCCTTCTCGCCGCTTGGTGGCGCCGCCGCCCGTGACGCTTGCCCGGCGCCGGCTTTTTGTTTAACCCTCCGGTTTCCCCCATGCAGAAGCCCTCTCTTTCTTTCTGGCAGATCTGGAACATGTCGTTCGGATTCCTCGGTATCCAGTTCGGCTGGGGCCTGCAAATGGCCAACATGTCGGCCATCTACACCTACCTCGGTGCCAAGCCCGAGCAACTTTCTCTTCTTTGGATCGCCGCACCGCTGACCGGGCTGATCGTGCAGCCCATCATCGGTTACCTGAGCGACCGCACGTGGAACGTGCTCGGACGGCGCCGTCCTTACTTTCTGATCGGCGCCATCATTGCCTCCTTCGCCCTGGTGGCCATGCCCAACTCGGGCTTTCTTTGGATGGCGGTCGGACTTCTCTGGATCCTCGACGCATCGATCAATATCACGATGGAGCCCTTCCGCGCCTTTGTTGCGGACAAACTTCCCGGGGAGCAGCGCAAGCAAGGCTTTGCCATGCAGAGCCTGTTCATCGGACTCGGCGCGGTCATCGCCTCGGCCTTGCCCTGGGTTCTCGGCCACAGCTTCGGTATGTCCATGGATGCGGCCGAGGGGCGTATCCCCGCCGCGATCACCCTCGCTTTCTACATCGGGGCAGCGGCATTTTTCATCGCCGTGCTCTACACCATTTTGACCACCCCGGAGTATCCGCCGGAAGACATGGCAGCCTTCCGCCGGGAAAAAGAGGAAACGAAAGGTTTCTGGCGGGGAGTTCAAGCCATTCTGGCCGGAATTGCCGCCATGCCGGCGGTTATGAAACAACTGGCCGCCGTGCAATTCTTCACCTGGCTCGGCCTCTTCGCCATGTGGATTTATTTTTCGGTCAGCGTGGGCACCCACTTCTACGGCGGCTTGGCCGACGGCACCGACGAGCAACGCAAACTGTTCAGCGAAGGCGTGGCCTGGGCCGGCCTGTGCTTCGCCGCCTACAATGGTGTCTGTTTCCTTTCTTCTTTTGTTATCATGACCCTCGCCCGCCGTTACAGCGCCAAAGCCATCCATATTCTCTGCCTGCTCTGCGGCGCGGTCGGTCTTGGCTCGGTCATGTTCTTCCGGGACCCGACCCTCCTTCTTTTTTCCATGGCCGGGGTCGGCATCGCCTGGGCCTCCATCCTTTCCATGCCCTACGCCATGCTCTCCGGGGCGGTCGAGCCGGACAAAATGGGTCTCTCCATGGGCATTTTCAATTTCTTTATTGTCATTCCCCAAGTCGTCGCCTCGCTCGGACTCGGGTGGTTCGTGCAGCAATACCTCGGCAACGATCCCACCGGCGCCGTGGCCTTCGGGGGCCTCTGCTTATTCCTCGCCGCCCTGCTCACCCTGCGAGTCAGGGCCGACGAACCAATCGCCGGATCTTAAGCAGGTCCCGAAAGCTCCGCCATCCGTCAACCAGCGGCCGGAACTTGGTCTCTTCGTCGTTGACCCACTCCACCGGCAGCTCGTCAACCCGCAGACCGCGTTGCCGGGCAAGGAGAAGAATCTCCGCATCGAAGGCAAACCCGTCGATCCGCGCCCGCGAAAAAATTTCCCGGGCCGGCGCGAGACGGAAAGCCTTGAACCCGCACTGCGTGTCCTTGCTCACACTCAAACCGAGGCCTCGCACCGCTTGGTTGAAAAACCGACCGGCGCGCTCGCGCAGAAAGTGTTGTCGCTTGGTCAGGACGCTTTCCGGATGACGACGGTTTCCGATCACGGCCGCCGTCTCCGGGTGCGCGACGAGGTGCCCGACGAAGGGCACCACGTGGGCCAGAGGAACACTGAGGTCCGTATCCATGAAAAAAACAATACCGCCCGCAGCGAGTCGCATGCCGGTGCGTACCGCGGATCCCTTGCCACGATGCTCGCTGTTCTCCACCACGCGGACCAACGGGTCTCCCTCCGCTGCCTCCCGAGCGGCCTGGGCGGTGCCGTCCCCGCCGGGTTCGACCACCACAATGATCTCGCGCAGGCCGGGCAAGGTGGCGGCCAAAGCGCGCAATTCCCGCACCGCCCGCCCGATACGGCGCTCCTCGCGCCAGGCCGGCACCACAATTGACACGTCATTGGGGCCTGATTCTGCCATACAGTCGTTTTTTATGCGTTTACCCGGGAAAATGCGCAACTGGCCGTGGGACCTCATGGCCATCATGGCCCTTGCCGCCCTGCTGCGCCTTGTCCTGCTCGATCTCAAGGCCCCGCATTTCGACGAAGGGGTCAACGGATGGTTCGCCGACCGCCTGCGGGAGACAGGGACCTTTGCTTACACTCCGGACAATTTCCACGGTCCATGGCATTTTTACTCCGTCTTTCTCTCGCAGGAACTGCTCGGACGCAACCTTTGGGCACTGCGACTGCCGGTTGTCTTGGCCAGCCTGCTCTGCCTTCCGGTTTTTTTCCTCTTCTCCCGCTGGTTCGGACGCGAAGCCGTGCGCTGGGCGGCGCTGGCTTTCGCCGTCTCGCCCGCTTGCGTCTTTTACGGGCGCTATTCGATCCACGAGCCGTGGTTCGTCCTTTTCACCATGATCTTCACCTGGGGCGCCCTCGCCCTTTGGCTCGACCGCGACCGCGGCGGTCTGTGGGCCGGCGTGCTCGGACTGACCGGCATGATTCTCAACAAAGAGACCTACACCATCCACGCCGGATCCCTCGCACTGGCCGCCGGCGTCATGCTGCTCTGGAACCGCGTCGCGCCCCTTGTTCCGCCCCTCCGTCGCGCACCGCAACGACAATGGACGGCGAACGGTGTCCGCGCCGCCGTCGCGATCGCCTTGTTCCTCTTGGTTTTTTTCTATTCCGGAAATTTCCTTCACTGGAGCGGTTTGTCCGGCCCCTTCGAAGCGCTGGCGGCCTGGACCAAAACGGGGACCGAAGGCCAGGGCCACGAGAAAGAAGCTTACCAACTGCTGCCTTGGGTCAATTATTACTGGCTCGCCCTCCTCGCCCGTTACGAGTGGCCGGCCCTGGCTGGTTTGGTCTGGGCGGTGCGTTACGCCTGGCCGGGTCCGCCCGGACCACGTCTTCTCGCCATTCTGGCTGGCGGCATCCTCCTCGCCTACTCCATCGTGCCCTACAAAACGCCTTGGTGCATCGTCTCGATCATCTGGCCTTTTTTTCTCTTCTTCGGAGCCGCCATTGCCGCAGCCGGAAGGACCCCGGTGCGCCTCGCCGCAGCCGCTTTGCTCGCCGTGTCGCTGACCATGACCGTGAGGCTGAATTTCTTCCGCTTCGAGGACGACAACGAACCCTATGTCTATGTGCAGACCCGCCGCGAGATGGACCAATTCACCCGCCCTCTGCTCGAACTGGCCGCGGCCGATCCGCGACGATTCCACACCCGCGGTGCGGTCTATCTCGAGAGCTACTATCCGCTTCCCTGGACCTTGGGGGATTTCCCCAACATCGGCTACTACGGCGGAAAAATTCCGGACCCGGTGCCCGCCGACGCCGCCTTTCATGTCGTCGAGTTGGACAAAGCGGACGCCATCCGCGTCCAATTGGGCCCCGGTTACCACGAAGTGCGCTTTGCCCTTCGCAGCGGGGTCGACCAGTGCGTTGCCTTGATCAAAGACGAGCTGCACGCCGCGATGGAAAATGCGGCGCAACTCCGGCAGCCGAGGAGGAGTGAGCTGTGATCGGCTGGCGCATCCTCTGCGGCGGCCTTGTTTTTGTCGCCGTCGCCACCATCGCCGCGGCCGGACTCTCCACTTTGGCCGGACGACTGGAGCCGCGCGGGGCCTGGATCGCCATGGCGCTCGGTTTGTCGGCCGGCATCGCCGCGGCCCGTGGCGCGGGTGCCCCGCGACAGAAAATCACCATCGCCGACACCATCCTTTTCGTGGTCTTCGGCCTCGCCGCCCTGCGCGCCTTCCTCTGGGTCCTTTATCCCGAGGGACCCGACCTGAAAATTCTTTCGCCGCACAACCTCGGGGACATTGCGCTGCACCTCAATCTCATCCTGCGCTGGGCCCATGGCGGCACTTTCTGGCCGGAGAACCCTTTCCTCGCCGGTGCCGTGTTTCCTTATCACCCGGGCATGGACTTTTGGAACGCCATCCTCGGCGTGCTCGGCCTGCCGGTCATGACCGGCCTGCGCTGGACGGGACTGCTCGGGGCAGCCGCGACCGCCGCGGCGCTCTGGCGTTACGGCCGCGGCTTTGCCCTTGCCGCATTCCTCTTCGCCGGAGGACTCGGCGCCTTGGTTCTGCTCCAGCAAGGTGTTCTTGACGGGCAACAAGACTCGGTGGCCTGGAAGAATCTTTTCCTCACCATGTTAGTGACGCAGCGTGGCATGCTCTTCTCGCTGCCGGCGGGGTTTGTCCTCTTGACCGTCTGGCGCACCCGGCTGGCCGGATCGGACGGACCGCGACTTCCCGTGCCCGCCCAGGCGGCGCTCTATGCCTCGATGCCCTTCTTCAACGCGCCGGCTTTCGTCTTTCTCAGCGCGGTTTTGGCCGTCAGCTTCTTCGCCGGTTGGCGGGCCGGACGGTCCCGCGACTTTCTCCTCGTCACCTTGCTCGCCTTTATCCCTGCCACCTGGCTGGTCCGTCTGGTTACCGGCAACTTCACCGCCCCGAACGCGCTGCGCTGGGCGCCGGGCTGGATGCAGGACGAAGATGGATGGTGGTTCTGGCTGGAAAACTTCGGACTCTTTCTTCCCTTGGTGGCCGTGCTCGGCATTGTGCTCTTGCGGCGCGGGGCGGCCGATACCGCGACCCGCGTCTTTTACGGCGTCGCGGTGGCCACTCTGGCCTTTTCTTTCCTATTCCTTCTTGCCGCCTGGCCTTGGGACAATACCAAGCTCATCGTTTGGGCTTACCTCGTCCTCGCACCATTGCTTTGGGACAGTCTGATCAAGCACTGGCCACTCGGACTGCGCATCGCGACATGCCTTGGCCTCTTCACTTCCGGTGCGCTCGCCTTGGTCGGCGGCCTTGACGGACGGCACGGTTACACCGTCGCCGGCCGCGCCGAGTTGGACGACGTGCAATTCCTGCTCCGCCACCTTCCGGTCAACGCCCGTCTGGCCTGCGCCCCAGTCTACGACCATCCGGCCCTGCTCCTCGGACAACCCGTGGTCATGGGCCATGACGGCCACCTTTTCAGTCAGGGTCTTGACTACGGACCCGTGTCCGCAAAGTTGGATGTCCTGATGTCAGGCCGTGAGGGTTGGCGCGACGCGGCCCGAGGCCTGCAGACGCACTACCTTTTCTGGGGCCGCAAAGAAAAAGAACGCTGGCCCGACTCCTCCCTGCCGTGGGTCTCGTGCGCCCCGCCGCTGGCAACCACCCCGAGCGGCGTCCTCTACCTCCTCACGCCCTGTCTGCTGAAAGAGTGAGATGAAAATTTTCCGTGTCCAGTGTTCAGTATTTGCCGGGCGAGCAGCCCGCCATGCGGCAAGCACTTCAGTCCCTCCGACGGAAAACTGAACACCGAGCCGAGTCTTCGAACCGCAGACCGCTTCGGCGGACGCAGATAAGTCGGCTCAGCGACCAAACGGGCCTTAGCCAATCACTGAACACTCTGCGCTGCGCAGGCGGCGCGGTCAGAACCGCCACAGCTTGCCCTGCTTCGCGTCGGCGAAAACTTGGGGGCTGAGCATGTAGGACATCGGCGGATTGGGCAGCGCCGAATCGTCGAGGCGGGGCAGGGATTTTCCGACTGTCGCGTCCCAAGGCTGGCTGGTCGAGATGTTGATCGGCGTTCCGCTCCGCACGAGATTGAAGGTTTTCTGCGCGGCTTTCAGCGGCATGCGCACACAACCCATCGTGCTGGGGTAAGGCTTCACAAAACCCCAGTGCATGCCGTAGGCCGATTTGAATTCCATCCAATAGGTCATCGGGTAGCCCGCGCCGGGATTGCTGATCCGCCGGCGGTTGGCTGTCTTGGAATAAATTTTGTAGTTGCCGTGAGGGGTGGGTGTGGACGCTGTGCCCACCGAGACCGGCGTGGCCAGCAACACCTCGTTGCCTTCAACCACATACAACCGCTGCGCGCCGGTGCTCAGCTTGACCTGCACGTTGGCGGGGTTGCGGGGCTGGCGGACCGGCGGATCGAAGGTGAAAGAATTGTTGCCCCCCGGGCGGGTGGTTTCACAGCCGGTGAGAACCACGAGAGCCAACACCGGAATCAAGGTGCCAAGGACGACGCTTTTCATGCCCTGCACTCATAGGCCGCTGAAACGCACAGGCAAGCACAAAGCGCCGCTGGACGAACTTGCGTATTGCCATGAGCAGTCCGGCCATAGAGAAAAAATGTCACACCTGCCGCCGCCCGTGAAGAAAACCATCCTGGTCGTCGACGACGAGAAAAATACCCGTGAAGGACTGCGTACCTCGCTTGAGGAGAATTACGAAGTCTACGTCGCCGCGGATACGGCCGGCGCGCGCGCCATCATGGAGGCCGACCATGTCGACCTTCTCCTCACCGACCTGCGCCTCGGGGCGGACGACGGCATGGACCTCCTCGCCTGGAGCCTCCGGCAAAGCCGACCTCCTGTGTGTATCATCATGACCGCCTACGGCACGGTCGATGCCGCCGTCGAGGCCATGAAACGCGGGGCCTATGACTTCGTGACCAAGCCGGTCAACATCGATCGTCTCGACCTCCTGATCAAACGGGCTCTCCATGGCTCCGAAGTGGAGCGGGAGAACGTCCGGCTGCGCGAGCAAGTGAACAAACGCTACGGTTTGGACAACTTCGTCGGCGACTCCAGCGCCATGTCCCACGTGCTCGATACGATCAAACAGGTCGCACCATCCCGGGCCACTGTCCTGATCTCCGGCGAAAGCGGCACCGGGAAAGAGTTGGCCGCGCAGGCCATCCACCGGCTCAGCCCGCGCCACGGCGCACCGTTCGTCGCGGTGCATTGCGCTGCACTTTCTCCGCAATTGCTCGAGAGCGAACTTTTCGGGCATGAGAAAGGTGCGTTCACCGGAGCGGGCGAGCGGCGCATCGGACGATTCGAACAGGCCGCCGGCGGCACCCTCTTCCTCGACGAAATCGGCGAGATCGACGCCGCGACCCAGGTGAAAATCCTCCGTGTCCTCGGCGAGCGCGTCTTCGAGCGCGTCGGCGGGAACAAGAGCATCGCCGCCGAGGTGCGCCTCCTCGCTGCGACCAACCGCGATCTCGCCAAAATGGTGGCCGAAGGAAAATTCCGCGAAGACCTCTTCTTCCGCCTCAATGTCGTCCAGGTCCACCTGCCTCCCCTGCGCGACCGCCGCGAGGACATTCCTCCGCTCGTCGTCCACTTCTTGCGCGAGTCGGCCAGGGAAAACGACAAACCTTTCCGCGAGGTGACCTCCGATGCCCTCAAATGCCTCACCAGCTACGACTGGCCGGGCAATGTCCGCGAACTGCGGGCCGCCATCGAGCATGGCGTGGTCATGGCTGGCGGACCGAAGATCACTCTGCGCGACCTGCCCCCGGGCGTGCGCGCCGCCGCGGCCGGCGAGGCCCCGCGCGCCCCCCTCCCGCTCCACCTCGGCGAAACCCAGCTCTCTCTCGTCCGCCGCGCCCTCGCCGAAAGCAAAGGCAACCGCACGGTCGCCGCCCAAAAACTGGGCATCAGCCGACGCACCCTCCACCGGAAACTGCGCGAGCACCCGCAGCTCGCCGTCGACTGATCTTATGGGCCTCGAAGTCAGTTTGCAGGGACTGCTCCACGCTTTCGAACAAGGCCGGGCCATGGTCTGGTTGCGCCGCCTCGTCGTCGCCCTAATCATCGCTCTGCTCGCCACCATGTGGTTCGCCTACAAGTTCAACGGCTTTTCCGTGCCCGAGTCCATGGACCAGGCGCAGATCGGACGCCAACTGGCCACCGGCCAAGGATTCACCACCCTTTATGCGCGACCCCTCGCCCTGCATCTCATGCTCGCGCGGACCGGAACCATCGCGTCCCCCCTGCCGGAAACCAGCCAAGCTCCCCTTGGCCCGCTGATCAACGCTGTCGTCTTGCGGGCTGGCGGCCAGTCATTCGCTCCCGGCTCGGACCAGCCCATTGTCCCGGCCGAGCGCGCCATCACCGCGGTCGCCTTCCTTTTTTTCGCCGGCTCGCTCGCCCTCTCCTACCTGCTCGGCCGATGGTTGTTCGACGGGCCCCTGGCCTTGATCGGTCTCGGGCTCATCATCGCGAGCGACCTGATTTGGAGGTTCACCTTTTCGGGCCTGCCGCAAATGGCCATGCTTTTCCTCTTCACCGGAGCCCTCCTTGCGCTGGCCCGGGCCCTCGAAGCCAACGAGGCACGGCGCCGGTCGAAATCGGTCGTCATGATCCTGGCCGCCGCGCTGCTCCTTGGTCTCATGACCTTGGGCCACGGTTTGGGCCTGTGGATCTTCGCCGGATTCTGGCTTTACGCCGTGGCGGTGATTCGTCCGCGCTGGCTCGTCGCCCTCGCCTCCCCAGTGGTCTACGTCCTGCCCCTGTTGCCCTGGGCCTGGCACAACTGGCGGGCCCTGCGCAATCCGTTCGGCCTCTCGTTCTACGAACTGTACCGCCAGCCGCAATCCGACCCCCTGGCCTTGACCGCCGACTTTGAGCCGATCCTGCGTTTCCAAACCGGTGATTTCCTCATCAATACGGCAACCCAGACCGTGGCGCAGGCCGGCAACCTGCTCACCTACCTCGGCGGGAGCGTGGTGGCCGCCGCCTTTTTCTTCGCTGTCTTTCTCCACGTCTTCCAACGCTGGCAGGCCGCACAATTCCGCTGGGCTGTGCTCCTTATGTGGTTCGGAGCCGCCGCCGGGATGAGTGTCTTCGGCGTCGATCGCTCCGTCTCGGTCAATCAACTTCACATCCTCTTCCTGCCGGTCATGATTTTTTACGGTCTGGCCTTTCTTCTCATGCTCGCGGCGCGCCTTGGCCTCGAACAACCTTTCCTCCGAGGCGCCTTCATCACCCTTCTTTTTCTCGTCTCTACCATCCCGCTTTTCGGCACCATCGCCCTCAAACCCCCGCTCCTCAATTGGCCGCCCTATCTGCCCCCGCTCATCTCGCGCTTCAGCCAGTGGGTGCAACCCGGCGAGGCCATCGCGGCCGACATCCCCTGGGCCACCGCCTGGTATGCCGGGCGCACTTCCCTGCTCCTGCCGGAAAATATCGCCCAGTTCGAGCTCATCCATACCGAGGGACTGCTTGGGATCCCGCTGGTCGGCATCTACCTCACCCCCTTCAGCGGCGACCAACCCACCTATGAAACCATCGTCCAGGGCCGCTACCAAGAGTGGGCCCGTTTTGTCCTGCGCGAAGTCGATGATGACGACCTGACCGGCTGGATGCTGCCCTCCGCGGTCAATCTGCCGATCGAAGGCCAGAGTATCTTTTATGCGGACCGCCCCCGCTGGCGCTGAACACTCGCTTCACCATCGACGCCCCGCCCCCCCGCCGCTAAAAAAGAATCCGATCCGACCCGGTTGCACCGCACATGATCCATCAAGAAGACACGAACGTTCAGGATTTCGTCTACCAAATCGAGGCCGGCCGGCTGAAGCCGCTCGTTCTGCGTATCCTTTTTTTTGCTTCTGTGGCGGCCCTCGCCGCCGTTTATCTTTTTGTCATCTTCCGCGGTTTGGACTCCGAGACCGCCATGGATCAGGCGCAGATCGGACGGCAGATCGCCGCGGGTTCGGGCTACACCACCCTCTACGTCCGTCCGCTCGCCATGTGGCAATTCCTCAACCACCGCGAGCAAATCCCCCCGACCCCCCAGCCGGACATCTACAATTTTCCCCTCAATCCCCTCTTCAACGCCGCCCTCCTCCGGCCGATCAAACGTTGGTGGCCGATGGAGCCGACTGATGTCGTCTATCTTGGCGACACGGTGATTGCCGCAGCCGGCATCCTGCTCTTCCTCGGATCTGTCCTGATCACCTTCTTTTTGGTGCGGAGCCTCTTTGACCTGCGCATCGCCTGGTTGACCACCGGACTCGTTTTGCTCACCGACCTGCTCTGGCGGTTTTCCATTTCCGGGCTGCCGCAAATGCTCCTGCTCTTCCTCTTCAGTGCGGCCCTGTGGTTGACCCGTCGCGCCATGGTGGCGCGGGAAGACAAACTGACCGGGCGCACCCTTCTCTCCCTTGCCGGGGCGGCCCTGCTCTTCGGCCTCATGTCCCTCGCCCAGCCGCTGACCTCTTGGATGTTCCTCGGCTTCCTTGCCTTCGTCTTCACCTGGTTCCGTCCGCGCGCCATCAGCGGCCTGCTCGTCTTCTTCATCTACGCCGCCGTGGTGGCCCCCTGGCTGGTGCGCAATTTTCTGGTCTGCGGAAACCCGCTCGGGCTTGGCATCTTCAGCATTCTCGACGGGGCGGGCAGCTCGGAGTTCTCGTTCATGAGCAACCTGCAGCCCGATCTCACCGCCTTCGGCACGGTGCGCGCCAAGCTGCGCGGCGGCCTGCTCGACCAGTTTCAAAACCTCTTCTCCTACCTCGGTTACAATGTGGCCGCCGTCGCCTTCTTTCTTTCCCTCCTGCACATCTTCAAACAACGCGTGCCCAACTTCTTCCGCTGGGCCCTCGTGCTCATGTGGCTCTTTGCCGCCTTCGGCATGGCCGCCTTCAGCCCGCGCGGCGCCGTCTCCCACAACCAGATCCACGTGCTCTTCGTCCCCCTCTTCATCGCCTACGGCATGGCCTTCCTCATCGTGCTCTGGAACCGCATGGATCTGCGCTTCGCGCCGGCCCGTATCGCTTTTATCGTGGCCATTTTCGTCGTCTCGGCCCTGCCCATGGCGGTCAACATTCTCACCGCGCCGCCCGGACGCACCGCCTGGCCGCCCTACGTTGCCCCCTTCATCCATACGGTGGCCGATTGGATGGACCCCAACGAAGTGCTTTGCTCCGACATGCCTTGGGCCACCGGTTGGTATGGCGGACGCAACTCCCTCCTCCTTCCCACCACGGTCAAGCAATTCATTTCCATCCACGACTACGAATACCTGGGCGGGCCGGTCAACGGGCTTTACCTCACCCCCGTCTCGGGCAACCGTCCGTTCATCTCGCAAGTGGCCAGAGGCGATTACGGGTCATGGGCCACCTTCATCATGCGCACCGCCGATCTCTCCCGCTTCCCCCTGAAATATTTCACCCCCCTGCCCATCGACAACGAATGCGTCTTTTATTCCAACCGGGATCGCTGGAGCCAAGGCCGCTAACCCCAAGATCATGGCCGCCCGCAAAAAAGACGAAGCCCCGCAAAATTTCGAGGACGCCATGCAGCGCCTTGACGCCATCGTGGCCAAACTGGAGGAGGACAAACTTCCGCTCGACGAAATGCTGGCCCGTTACGAAGAAGGCGTGGCCCTCGCCCGCTACTGCGGGGAGAAGTTGGAAGCAGCGGAACAAAAGGTGCGCCTCATCGCCCGGAAGGCGGACGGCACCGTGACCTTGGAGGAGTTCGATGACGGCGAAGCGAGCTGAAACGCCCCTCCTCGCCGGGATCAACGGCCCGGCCGATGTCCGTGCCATCCCCGAAGCCGACCTCCCGCGCCTCGCCCGGGAAATCCGCGGGGAACTCATCCGCGCGGTCTCCCAGACCGGGGGACACCTCGGGCCCAACCTCGGCGTGGTCGAACTGACCGTCGCCCTGCACCGCGCCTTTGATTCACCCGCGGACAAGCTCCTCTTCGACGTCAGTCACCAAGGCTACGTGCACAAAATGCTCACCGGCCGGCGCGAACGCCTCGACACCATCCGTCAACCCGGCGGGCTGAACGGCTTCCTCCTCCGCACCGAAAGCGAGCACGATTGCTACGGCGCCGGCCATGCCGGGACCGCTCTCTCCGCCGGCCTCGGCATGGCCGCGGCCCGCGACCTCCGCGGGTCCGGCGAACACGTCGTCGTGGTGGCCGGCGACGCCGCTTTCACCTGCGGGGTCAGCTTCGAGGCGCTCAACAACGTGGCCGAGACAACCAAACGCTTCATCGTCGTGCTCAACGACAACGAGTGGTCTATCGCCAAGAATGTCGGCGCGGTGGCCCGCTATCTGAGCAAAATCACGACCCAGCCCGCCTACGCCCACCTCCACGAGCAAGCCGCCAAGTTCATCAAGGCCATCGGCGGCCAAGTCGCCCTCGACTTGGCCCACAAGGTCGAGACCGGGATGAAGCACATGCTCCTCCCCAGCGTCATCTTTGAAGATCTCGGCTTCCGTTATTACGGACCGATCGACGGCCACGATACCGCCCTGCTCGAGCGGACCTTCGAATTCCTCAAGACCCAGAACGAGCCCGTTCTCCTCCACATCCTCACGACCAAAGGCAAGGGCTACCCGCCGGCCATGGAGCAGCCGGACAAATTCCACGGCCTGGGCAAATTCCAACCCGAGACCGGGGAAACCGAGCCGGCCAGCGGGCCCACTTACTCCCAACTCCTCGGGACCAAGCTGGCCGACTTTGCCGACCACAACAACCGCATCGTCGCCATCACCGCCGCGATGGGCGGAGGCACCGGACTGGGTCTTTTCGAAAAGCGCCACCCCGGCCGCTATCACGATGTCGGCATCGCCGAGGAACACGCCGCCCTCTTCGCCTGCGGCCTCGCCACCCAGGGCTACAAACCCTTCCTGACCATCTACAGCACGTTCATGCAGCGGGCCTATGACATGATCATCCATGACATCGCCCTGCAGAATCTCAACGTTGCCCTCTGCATGGACCGCGCCGGGCTGAGCGGCGACGACGGCCCCACCCACCACGGACTCTTCGACATCGGCTACCTCCGCCACATCCCGAACTTCGTCTTCATGCAGCCCAAGGACGAAGAGGAATTCGTCGACATGCTCTGGACCATGGCCCATTACCGCCGTGGTCCCATCGCCATCCGCTACCCCCGCGGCGCCGGTACCGGGGCGCAACCCAAGGAGCATCCGCAACTCCTCGAGATCGGACAAAGCGAAGTCCTCCGCCACGGTCGCCGCGTCCTTCTCCTTGGCCTGGGCAACATGGTTCCCATGGCTGAGGAAACCGCCGACCTCCTCGCCGCGCAGGGCATTGATGCCGCGGTGATCAATGCCCGCTGGATCAAGCCCCTCGACACGCAAACCCTCGAATTTTTCGCCCGCGCCGCCGAAGTGGTCTGCACCTTCGAAGACCACGTCCTCCACAACGGCTACGGCGCCGCCGTGATCGCAGCCCTGGGCGAGGCTCGCATCACCACTCCCGTCGTCCGCATCGGCTGGCCCGACCAATTCATCGACCACGGCAAAGTGGAAATGCTCCGCGCACAACACGGAGTGACCGCCGCCGCCGCGGTCAAAAAGATCCTCGCGGAATTGAAAGAAGAGCCCGCCGTGGCCAAGGCCACGCCGGCCGCCTAAAGCGGCGGAGTGTCCGATTTTGCGGTCACGGTTTCCAGCCGGTTTGTCCTCTTAATCCACAGCTGAATTCTTTCTCCCATGATCACCCTGGAAGAGCAACTCATAGAACGCCTCGCCGCACGGGGCGCGGCGCCATGGCGGATCCGACTCGCCCGCTGGATCGAGTCACCGCGCGTCGTCGGCTTCATCATCGGCGTGATCCTGATCAACGCGGTCGTCCTCGGACTGGAAACCGACAAAGACCTCATGGCCCGCTTCGGGACCTTGCTCTTCGTCTTGGACAAAGCCTGCCTCGCCGTCTTCCTCGCCGAAATTACCTGCAAGCTGCTCGCCTTTCGCGGGCTCTTCTGGCACAGCGGGTGGAATATTTTCGATTTCGTGGTTGTCGCCGTCGCGCTCGTCCCGGGGGCCGGACCTTGGGCCGTCATCCGCTCCCTGCGCGTCCTGCGGGTCCTGCGCCTGCTCACCATGATACCCAGTCTGCGCAAAGTGGTCGCCGCCTTCCTCCACGCCATCCCCGGGCTTGGCGGCGTGCTCGCCGTCATGGCCATCTTTTTCTACACCGCCGCGGTGCTGGCCACGAACCTCTTCGGCGCCGCCTTTCCCCCTTGGTTCGGCACGATCGGACGCAGCCTCTTTTCCCTCTTCCAGATCATGACCCTCGAAAGCTGGTC
>CAMBSX010000039.1 GCA_945870655.1 Chthoniobacter flavus
CCGTTGGCAACCTCACCGGCAGCACGTGGACGTCAAGTCAAGTGACGATGACGCCCGGTGATCAGACTGGCGTCGGCGAGGGGTTGCAACGGCAAGTCTGGAGTACCCCGCGTGATGGGTGGAGCGAGAAATTTATCCGCCTCGAAGTCATTCTGCAGCCGTAAAGCGGAGGGTGGGGTCTGCGCTGATGGAGGGTCTTTGTTGCTCGGAGAAATTTTCTGCCGTGGTCTTTCCTCTGGGCAGAAAAATAGGTGTGCCTGAGCCTTTTTAGGACTGCGCTATCTTTGCCAAAACCAACGGGCGGCAGAGGCGAAGGGGCCAGCCGGATGCCGCGCTTACTTGACGTTGGAAATAATGCTGTTGGTGTTGGTGGAGCCGCCGGTGCTCGTCACGATGACAGTGGTAAAATTGGTCTGGTTACTGTTCGTGTTTTTGATCTTGTTGTCGTAATTGTAATCGAGAAGGACCGAGTACTCGATGCCCCACGGATCGTAGTACTTGCCGTCGGCACTGGAGAACCCGTTTTTCTTGCCTTTGGCGATTTTCGGCTCGAAAAAGACGATGCCCCGCGGATTTTGACTGTTGCTGGAAGTCAATGTGGCGATGAGGTTATCCGGGGCTTTTCCATCTTCTGTTCCACTACCCGGGAGCCGCCCGTACTCAAGCTGAAAGGCTTTGACCGCGGCAGCCAGTTGGTTGACGTCATTGCGGGCCTGGGCCTTTTTAGCGGAGCCCATGGCGCCCTGCACTGCGGGGAAGGCCAGCCCGGCCAGGATGGCGATGATGGCGATGACGACGAGAAGCTCGATGAGCGTGAAGGCACGGTTCTTCGGCGACAAATTGGGAATTGACGAAGCGAGAAGTGGTGGTGAGTACATGGTGTCTTTGGATTTCATGTGTTGAGGAGCGCGGGATGTGGAGGGAAGGGAGTGGTTTGCCGCTTTAAGAATGCAGTAACGGAACCTGAGATAACTTGTCGAGGTGATGGTAAAAAATGGATGAACCTTTCTTAACCCCTAAACTGCGGGGAATCAAGCTCGGGGTAGATCGTCTGGGCTCAACCCGGAGGAGAAAAGCCCTTCAACGCGGCGCCGGGGTCTGAAGGGGGGAAGAGAGGGTGACATTTGCCCGCGACGGGGGCGCGTTTTGTATGGTGCGGTTCGTTGTCGGCTGGAATTGCGTGGCGAATAGGGAGGTGCTGCCTTGTCCGTCGTTGGTTATCGGCTCGGACTTGCCAGAAGGGGGAATCGCGCTACCTTTCGGCCGATGAGTACTTCCTCCCAACTCCCTGGGCAATCCCACCCCGCCCTGCCCGTGGAACTATCCACCGCGCACCTGCAAGTGCAGTATGCCAACTTATGCCGTGGCATGATGGGGGCGGAGGAGATTGTGTTGGATTTCGGTTTCAATCCCAACAGCGCGGGTAAGGTTACCGACGAACCGGCCCAACTGACCTCGAGGATCATTCTCACCGTTCCTTCGGCCGTCCGTTTGCACCAACTGCTGCACGCTTTGCTCGCCAAGCGGCAGGAGGCGGTGCAGCAGGCGCAGGCTTCGGCCGCAGGGGTCAATCCGGAGCCCGCTGATCCGCCGGCATGAACGCGGCCGAGCATCAGGCCCTGGCCCAGGCCCGCGCCCGGATCGAGCAAAACCTTTCCGAAATCACGACCTTGGTCCGTGATAACCGTCTGGCGCCCGCAGAATTTTTCGCCCGTTTTCTCGCCCTCACTCTGGAGTCGGTGGATGCCATGGGCGGCGCGGTGTGGTCGATAGAACAGGGCCAGGGACACCGGGTGGCGGAGGTCTCCTTTGCTTCCTCGGGTTACGAGTCGGCGCCTCAAAAGCTCTGGATCGACCAGTTGCTGGTCCACACTGTCTCGACGGGCAAGTCCTGCGTGGTGGCGGTGCAAGAACAGCCGCCCGCGGGTCAGAACGCCCCAGGCAACGAAGCACCTTATCCTTTTTTCTACACACCGGTGGTGCTCGACGGGCAGACCAGGCTGATTCTGCAAGTTTGGCTCAAGCATGCGGGCGACCCGCGCCATTACGCAGACCTCGCGGCATTTCTCGAGAGTTTGGCTCACCAGGCATGTCTTTACGTACGCGGTCTCCAGCAGGGTGCGCTGCAACGGGAGAATGCAAAAAACCGCACTATGTTGTGCCTGCACGAAGAGATGATCGGCGAATTGGACCCAAAGGTCCTGCAGTTGGCAGCGGCCAATTATTTGGTGGATCTTTTGCCCTGTGCATTGGCAGCGGTGTTCCGACGCAGGGGCCGCTCATGGCGGCTCGAAGCAGCTTCCAATCAAGAGATCGTTGACCCGAAGGCTTTGCAATCACGTGCCTTGGCGCGCGTGGCTGAGCAACTGGCCGATTCGTGCGAGGAGGGCATTTTCCCGGACGCCGAACAAACGGGCGTGGATCTCGGCTCGGCACTAAGCGAGGCAGGATATTCTGCTGTGGCGTGGTGTCACTTGCGACCTTCGAAAAATTCTCCACCTTCTGTGCTTTTGCTCGGGTGCTGGCACGAGGAGCCGAAGGAATTGTCGTCTGCGCGTGAAACTCTGCGCTGGTGCGCCGGTCAACTGGCCAAAGCGCTTGATGCTGCCACGCACTTTGATTCTATTCCCATGAAGCCGCTCGCTTCGGCTTCTGGAAGAATCGTCCGGGCCTGGAACAATGGCCGCCGGCGGCGGGTTCTTACCTGGGTCGTGGCTCCCTTGGTTGTGTTGACTGCGGCGCTGTTTTTCCCGGTGCCCCACAAAATCAAGGCGGATGCGACAGTGGTGCCCGCGCGCACTGCGACAGTGGTGGCTGAGACGGATGGCAAAGTGGTCGAAGTCCTCGCGGCGGAGGGCGCGGAAGTCCGGCGCGGAGACGTATTGGCGCGATTGGAGGACGCCGACTTGACCACGCAGCTGGCGGTTTCTGCCCAGCAGCTGGCCCGGTGGAGGGTTGAGCTGGCGCGGGCGCAAGCCCTGGGCGACGAACCGGGGCGAAAGATGGCCGAGTTGTCGGCTCTTCGGGAAGAGGAAAATATCCGCCGTTTGGAGTACCTTCGCTCCCGTACCGAGTTGCGGTCCCCGATGGACGGGGTTGTCTTGACTCGCAATGTCCAGCATAGGCAAGGCGAGGCGATGGTAACCGGAAAAGTCTTCTGCGAGGTGGGCAGCCGGGACGCTTACAATCTGCAGATCGATCTTCAGCAGGATGACCTGGGTCCGGTGCTAGGGGCACTCGCGGAGGGACAAGTTTTGCCGGTGCATTTTATTTTGCATGCGCACGCTCGAAGCGGCTTGTGGGCAGACCTGTCTTCGGCCAGCGAAGTCAGCCAACTACCGGAGGTGCGCGACGCTGGAACGGTTTTCACCGCGCGCATTCCGTTCCCCGCGTCAAGTCTCGACGGCGACCTGAAGTCCGGCTACACCGGAAAAGCAAGTATTCTCCTCGGCCGACGTCCGTGGGGGTGGTCGCTTACGGCGCCGTTCCGTCAGTATTGGAGAATGAACTGGAGTCTATGAAAGGTCTCTTCGCGCGGCCTTTGTTGTTCGCTCTTTCCTTTTGGGTTGTTTTGCCGGGGTCCCCTTTGAGGGGGCAGGATTCCGAGCGGGCCAAGACAGGTTTCGAGGCTCGCGGCATGTTGATTCCATCTCAGCATGCCAAACTGGCCAGCCGCACCAAGGGAGTAATCGCCGGGATTAGGCGCGAAGGCGACAAGGTAGGCAAGGGTGACCCGGTTTTGGAGTTGGAGAGCGATGTGGAGGGCCTGCAGCTTCAGCAGCAGAAACACATTCTTGAGTTGCGTGCCTTTGAGCGCGGAGCGAGCGACGAATTGGCTTCCAAGAGTGTGATCAGCAAAACCGAGGTCGAGGAGAAGCGGGTCAATTATGAGGTTGCCAGAGTGCAGTTGGAGTTGGCGGGCCACCTCTTCGAGATGCGCAAAGTTTTGGCGCCGTTCGACGGTGTGGTCGCAGAACGACTCAGGGAGCGGGGTGAGGCGGTCGACGAGTTCACGCCGGTTATCACGCTGGTCAACTTGGAGTTGCTCTACCTCGAAGTGTTCCTTCCGGCAGCACGCATACGCGAGATAAAAAAGGGTCAGGCCGTGGCGGTCACGGTCCCCGACTTGCCGGGCCGCAAGTTTGCCGGGGAGGTGTCGGAGGTTTCGCCGGCGGCCAACCCAGCCAGCGGGGAATTCAAGGTGCGCGTGTTGGTTGCTAATCCGCAGGGTGAACTGGTAGCGGGCACACCGGCCGTGGCATCTTTTGGCGGAGGGGCCTGAGGTCATGGCTTCGACAACCGCTGTCCAGGGCACGGCGGATCCGGCAGCGTGGACGCCGCCGCCGCTGCGGGCCGATTTGGACGCCGTTCCGCAGGCTTATTTGGGACGGCGCTATGTCATTTACAAAAACCCGATCAGTTTGGCTTATTTCCGTCTCCCTGCGGCCCATGCGGAGGCGGCGATGCTTTTTGATGGAAGGACCCCGCTGCGTGACCTGCCTGGTCGTTTGGCGGAAGGCTCGCGTTACTGGCGATCCCTTCGTGAGGAGGAGGCCCTCTCCGAATTGGCTGCCCTTGCCGGTCAGTTGGCGCAGGGCGGATTGCTCAGGGTGCGCGGAGCCAGCGCGACGGAACGCAGTCGCCGCTTGCGCGAGCTGAAGAAAAGCCGGGGGTTTGAGTTGGCCGTCGGGAAGGTTCTTTTTTTCAAACAGTCTCTCTTTGATCCTGACGATCTTCTTGGACGACTACTTCCTGCCGTGCGATGGGCCTTCTCCCCGGTGGCTCTCGTCCTTGCCGCCGCCTTCTTCATCCTCTCTCTGCTCGCCGTAGCTTGGAATTTCGATCGTTTCGTTGCACAGGGGGCAAACTTTTTTACCCTCTCCAACATCGGCCTGACTTGGGTTCTTTTTCTCGGGGTCAAAGTCCTCCATGAATTCGGTCACGGGCTTGCGGCCAAATACCACGGCGCGGAAGTCCACGAGATGGGGTTCATGTTCATTCTCTTCACGCCTTACCTCTTTTGCAACGTCTCGGACGTGTGGCGCGCCGGCAAGCCGGCGCGGGTCGCGGTCGGTTCCGCTGGTATCATGGTGGAACTTGTCATCGCCTCCGCGGCAGTCTGGCTTTGGCTGTTTTCACAGCCGGGATTATTCCATCAGATGTGCTTCAACACGATTGTCCTCTGCAGTGTTTCGACCGTGCTTTTCAACGGCAACCCGCTGATGAAGTTCGATGGTTATTACATCCTTTCCGATATCCTGGAGATCCCGAACCTTCGGGCCAAGAGCAACGCGTGGGTCACGGCGTGGGCTCAGCGCAGCTTTCTCGGGCTGAGGCCAAAGGCGGCTCCCGCCGCTGCACACGAGACGAGCCCGCTCTTCGGTATTTATGCCGTTGCGGCTTACGCCTACGGGTGGTTTGTCATGTTCAGCATCTCGATCATGCTTTTCGATCTCCTCAAGCCTTACGGACTGCAGTTCGTCAGCCGTACCTATGTCGGCCTTTTTCTTTTTGTCTCTCTCGCCCTGCCGCTTTACCGGTTGGGGATGAGTGTGCGCGGCTTGCCTGAGTTTCGCAGCGCCGTCTTCCGGCGCGGGCGGGTGCTGGCCCTCGGGATTCTGTTTTTTTCGGGCTTGGTGTTCGCAGTTCCATGGACTGAAACCATCAAGCGCTCAGCTGCCCTTGAGGCGGAGCACGTGGAACCCGTGTCCGCCTCGGCCGCAGGAATCCTCGAAGAAGTGAAAGTTTCCAACGGAGCTGCGGTCCGCCGCGGCGATGTGCTCGGGACAATTCGCAACGAGGACCTGACTTCCAGCCGCGTCTCCTTGGGTTTGGAGCGCGAGTCGTTGCTCGTACGTTTGCGTTATTTGGCCTCCGAGGATTCACCCGAGGCGGCGCTTTCCGTTCCGGTGGTGGCGCGACAGGCCCGGGAAATCGAGGAAGAGATGGCGGGTCTGGATGAGAAGTTGGCTTCCCTCGTGTTGCGGGCTCCGCGTGATGGCGTCTTGAGGACGTCGCGACCGGAGGAGTTGGAGGGACGCTATTTCGCGGCTCGCGAGCCGGTCTTTGAAGTGGGGAGCGGGGATGCTTCACGGGTGCTCATCGCCCTCGACGAGAAACAGGCGAGAAAAGTCCGTCCGGGACAAGCCGTGCGGGTCATCTTCACCGGCTTACCCGGAGAGACTTTCCAAGGAAGTATTGTTTCCGTGCCGCCCGCGCCCTCGTCCGGTTTTTCCGCCCCGGCGCTGGCCAATCTGATGGGTGGCGACGTTCCGGCCGAACCCGGCCCGGACGGCCGCACGCTTCGGCCCTCCATGGCTCACTACGAGGCCGAGGCTCAGGTGGAAATTTCGGCGAAAAATCGGGCGCGCTTGCGGCCCCACGCCTCGGGGAGAGCACGGATCGAGATCCGCCGCACTACGCTGGCCGAGTGGCTTTGGGACAAGTTTTACGACGCGGTCAATCCAGACATGCGCCTTTAAAGTCGGGTCCCCGCGAATTTTTCCGGATTACCATTTGCGTGAGGCTTTGTCCTGTGCGTTAATTGGACCTTCTGATGTTTAAGAGTATCTTCGCCCCCCAGCACCCGGCATCGTTTCTGGAAGTCCTTGAACCGCGGATTGCGCCTGCTGTCATCAACGTCATCAACGCAGGCCCGATCTCCGTCGATGGGGTTCCGACTGGCGGTGTCGACTACACCTCGGTGGGAACACCATTCCGCCAGGCTTCCGAGGCCGATACCGGTTCCAGTCCCGCCATCTTCGATCCGACGGACACGAGTCATTTCTTTATTGATTTGCGGGCGGGTGACACTCTCCGCATTTACAACAGCAGCGCGTCATTCAGTGATTTTGCCAAAGTGACGGCTGGACGTGGCTTTGCTTTCTTCCATGACAGCAATTCGGACGGCGCACCTCAAGCCAACGAATTAACCGGGTTGGTGCTCAGTGCGGGGGCCAAGGTTGCGGTGAGCGGCGATGTGGGTGGTAGCATTCTTGGCACTCTTGATGCCAAGACAGGGGTATTTTCCACCGATAGCTTGGTCTCCAAGAGACAAAATATCGCGGCCTTGACCGTCTCGGGCAACGTTGGTCAGTTTGATCCCGTTACCGGTGCCTTAAGTTTCGGCACTATCGCCACCGGGGGAAATATTGACGGGCTGTCGGTTGGGCGGGTCAACATCGTCCAGTCGGGGGCGCCTGCGCCGCTCTCCTATAATCTCGGAGGTGTGGCGGGGGTCGGGGACGGGGTGATCGGAGTTTTTGATCCGGGAGTGAAGCAAGCGGGGGGAAATCTTTCCGGGATCAAGGTTAATTCGGCGGATGTCATTGTGGCCGGTGCCGGGGGTCAGGGCGGGGCCGGCGGTAAGATCACCAATTTGCAGGTTCTTGCGGACGGGAATGGTATTGTGATTGGCGGCGGAGCCGGCGGTGCGGCGGGTCCTTCCAGCACGCTGGGCGGGGCCGGAGGCTCGGTGTCGCAGGTGGTTGTTGGTGGAGTGGCAGACAGTACGTCCAACGCGCTGATTCAGGTTTACGGCGGGGCCGGCGGGGCCAGCACTTCCGGCCAAGGCGGACTCGGCGGAAGCGTGAGCAAAGTTTACGTCGGGTATGAATATAACAATGCCCGCCAGATCGAAATATCCGAGTATGCCTTGCTCAACAACGTGCTCCTCCTGGGCGGGGATGGTGGCCAAGGCGTAAGGGCTGGTGCGGGGGGTGGTCTCAATCTGGTCAATGTGGTGGCGGCTCCGGGAGAGGACGCTGGTGTTGACGCGGAAATCCGCCTGTGGGCCGGCCAAGGTGGTTCGCTGGTGGCCAACGGGAGCGCGGCGGGAGCCGGCGGGAGCATTAGCAACTTTAAGATTCAAAACCTCGACCCCGATGCCTTGGGCATTTCCGACGTGTCCGTCCGCGCGGGAGACGCCTCGGACGCCAGTGCGGTTTCGGCCGGGCTCAAGCCGCGCGGGGCCGCGGGTGGTTCGATCACCAATCCGGTGGCAAAGTCTGGTGAAACTTGGCTTGTCGGCCAGTCTTTTGAATTCGAAGCGGGCAATGGGGCGTCGACGGCGGGCGCGGCTGGTGCTGGTGGTTCGATCGCCAACCTTTATGTCAGCCCGTTCACCAACCAGTTTTTGGAGTTTCTGACTGTCACCGGGGGCGAAGGTGGCAACTCGGCTTCGGGCGCCGGGGGTGCAGGCGGCCGAGTGAGCGGAATTTACGTGCCGATCTCAGAGTTGTCGGTGCTGGAGTTGTCGGCGGGCAACGGGGGAAATGGAAACGGTGGGAGCGGCGGAGTAGGCGGTTCCGTCGCTAATGTGCAAATTTTCGACCGGCAAGACGCGGCGGTTTTGCCCATCGTGGTGCAAGCTGGCGCAGGTGGTGACGGTCTCAGAGCCGGTGGGGCAGGGGGGGGAGTATCCAGTTTCGCTTATTTCGGGCAACTTGCTTCGTTAGCCGTCACTGGGGGCGCCGGCGGCAGTGGCACCGACCCGACGGTCGCCCGCGCATCGGGGGGCAATGGTGGCTCTCTCTCCGGCATCGCCCTTTCGGTGGGGGATGTGTCGGCCCTCGCATTTTCCACGCTGGTCGCGGGCAACGGCGGTGATGCCGTAGGCAGCGGAGTGGGTGGGAGGGGCGGCGACGTCAGTAGGAGCAATCTGCAGACGCACGCTGATATTACAGTCACTGCGGGGCAGGGGGGGCAAGCTGGTGAAAAGGGACGTGTCGGGGCGGGCGGCTCGCTTGGTTCGGGCAATGCTGCCGCGGGATTGTTTGCCCGCTCTTCGTTGGAGTCTGTCTCGTTCCTTGCCGGTCAAGCTGGCGTTCCCCTCGCGGCGACGACGCCGAGCTCGGGCGCAGCAGGCGGGGGGATCAATAATGCCGTCGCCTCTGCAGCGAAGAATATCACTTTCACCGCCGGAAACGGCTCGTTAGGCGGGGCTGGGGGAACCATCTCCCGCGCTGGCTTCTACGGAGCTGATGACTTTGACAGTTCTTTTGCCGGCAACCTTGCGATTCAGGCCGGCCAAGGTGGTGACCCGTTGGTCTCGACCGCCCGAGGCGGTGCGGGTGGCAGCATTAATTCAGCCGTGGGGACCTCCAGCGGCACAGAGGCCGCTACGGTTCTGTTTGAGGCGGGACGCGGCGGCGGAGCGGGACCTGTGTCGGGATCGACAGGAGGGCTTGGTGGCTCGGTCAACGGCGTGAGTATCACGGCAGGCGCTGCGCCATTCAGCGTGCTGGCTGGCCATGGCGGGGACGGGCAGAAATTCGGCGGGAAAGGCGGCAGCGTACAAAACATCGCGTCTACTCCGGCCATGGTGGTGCGTGTTGTGGCCGCCGGTGATGGCGGGGATGTTCTCGCCGGGACGGCCAAAGGCGCTGCGGGTGGAACGGTCAATAAAGTCGATGTGGCGGGTGACCTCGGTCTCCGCTCGGGAGCCGCATTCGGCTTTGCCACCGACGGGTCTGCTATGGGCGGGGTTTTCGCCGGCCGTGGCGGAATCAACTCTTCTGCACCACTCGACGCGACGCTAACCGGGGTCAGTGGCAACGTGACCAATCTCACGGCGCAGGCAGTGTCGGCGATCGTGGCTGGTCGCACCTCCTCTCCGGTGCTGGTGAATTTGGTCGACGGCATTTACCTGCGCGGCAACACGGCTGCCGCCGTTGATGCGGTCGGTGGGTTTACCAATTTCGGGGTGGCCAATCTCGTGGGTGGCAAAGCCTCCTCGGCAACGTCCGATCCGCTGGCCGACCAATTCCATTACGCGGGTGGGGTGGTTGATCCGAGCAACACCGCGGGATTTGCCTGGAACTACGAGTCTCTACAGGCTGAAGACGGCCTGATTGCGGCGACCACTCTCACCGCCAAACGCAACTTCGCCCCGTTGGCCTTCCTCACTAATACAGCCCCGGCTAAGAGTGCCCCCGATTACCGTCTGTTCGTGCCTGATTTACGTGACCCCGCTCCATGAGTAAGACCATCCAAACTTTGCTTGAGCAACTCGAACCTCGCATCGCACCCGCCTCACTGGCTGGTACGGATTACGAGGCGATTACGGTGGGGAGTCCGCAACTAATCAAGGCAGGGGAAGGCCTTTCCACTTCGGCCGACGGCACGGGAAGCCTTCTCCTCAAGGTGGAAAAAGGCCAGATGCTGGTCTTCACCACGGATCTCAATGGCAACAACCGGTTCGACCCCAATGAAATCACCGGCATTGCCGCCGGCGACGGGCTGCGTTTTACCTCCTTCGTCGACATCAACGGCGACATCGTGACGAACTTGCAAGCCAACGGCCGGCTCTCGGATTCCGATGGAGATCGTTCCAATGGTTTGGACGGCAAGTTGCTGCTCAACTCCCGGATTGAGAGCATCACCCTGCGATCGGTGACGGCTGCGGATTTGGGCCCGAATGGCTCTGTGGGTAACAGCATCGCGCTGAGTTCTTATTCGGTGCATGGCTTTATTTACGCCGGCAACGGCCTGGGCGGCGGTGGAGGTACGGGATTGATCATCGACACGGCAGGCATTTCAGACCAAGTGACCAAGTTCAGCGGGGGTAATGTTGACCGTCAAACCAACGACGTCGTGCCCAATATCGGTGGGATCAAAACTGGAACAGCTGCCTCCGGCTCCGTCTATTCGTTCGGCTACAATCCTGCCGATGGGAGCCAAGCCGGCGGTTACGGTGGCGCGTTGGCGGACTTTGTTCCTCAGATCGGTCAAGCCGGAGGCGACATCATCGGAATTCGGGTCGGGGCCGGTGCCAGCGATACAACTGCGGATCCGTCATCGGCGGAATACACGATCGGATTTGTCGTGACCGGCAACGGAGGGATCGGAGCCCGAGGTGGAAACATCCAGGACGTCGCGTTGAACGGCGACACCGGCGGTCTTCGCATTGTAGCCGGTGACGGGGGTGACGGTATTGACGGCGGGGCCGGTGGCAGCATCACCAACCTCAGCGATGTAGGCTCTTACAACAGTGTGGTCGAGATCAAGGCGGGAAGTGGTGGTGAAGGTTTTCTTGGGCGCGCTGGTGCGGCCGGTCAAATCAGCTTTGGAACCATGATCACCAATGGCCAGGTAGCCATCGGCTTGGGCTCCGGTGGGGCCGGTTTGAACCAAGGTGGCTCAGGTACCGGACTCCTATCCGGGAAAATCCAATTGAGCGAGGGTGCCGGTGGCGCCGCTGAGCCGGTCGCCGTGGTCTCCTCGTGGCGTGCGGACGACTCCATCACTCCCGTTGTGGCCGACTTCAACAACGACGGCTTTGCGGATGCTCTTTTTGCCACCCAAAACCCGAACCAGCTCGGTCTGCGGTTCGGGACGGCTGGTGGAATCGCGCTAGGGGCACCGACCTTGTTTTTCAACGCCCCGATTTACGGATCGCCGGCGGACATTTCGAGCGGCTTGGTCATCGCGGATTTCAACAATGACGGTCTGCTTGATATCGCCACTGCTTCTTCAAGGGAAAATGCCAGCGACGGACTTCGTATCTTCCTCAATGATGACACATGGTTCGACAAGGCTTCCCTGTCTTCCTCCCTGTTCAGCGGCAATTATGTTGATAGCTATGTCCACAACGCCTTGCCGTATTTGCCCAGTGAGCTTTCGGTTGGAGGCTTTCAGCAACACCGGCGGGGCTTTGCCGTTACCGATCTGGTCAGCGGGGACTTCAACGGGGATAATGTGACGGACCTTGCGTACCTCATGCAGGGCTTGGCCATTTCCACGGAGAACCCCAATCGGACAAATTTGGTTGTCTTGGAGGGGCTCGGTGACGGCCGCTTTTTCGCCAATTTTGGTTACGATCGGACCACGGATACACGCCTCAACCAGCCCTTCGATGTTGCCTACAGTGGAGAAAACGGCTGGAACGAAGTGATGATAAAATCCTCGGTTACGACCGAGGGTGACTCATCCACCTCGCGCATCGTCATGGCCCAAAATCAGGCCACGGAGTTTCTGGTCGCTGACTACACGGCCGCGGCTGGAACAGTGACCACCGCAACTCTGGCGAGCGGAAGCTTTTATCCCAATTGGCAGTCTCCTCCCCCGGCCGAGCCGCCTGCCCTCACGACCCCGGCCAATATTCTCGGTTTCACCATTTTGGATATTGATCAGGATGGCTCTTGGGATATGGCTGCCCTCAACGAAACGGGCGCGCTGACCACGTTCCAATTTGACGGAACGTCCGACAGCCAACTTGAGTGGGTAGAGGGTGTGGGACTGGTCGACGGCGAGAACACACTTTTCGGGGATGGCGGGCCGGAGTTTTTTGCCATCACCACGGGTGACTTTGATGGCGACCCGACAACCACCGAAATCGCGTTGCTTGGAGACGATCCGGACCCCGCGGGATGGAGTTTTCGATACGTTGAGTTGGGCGGGCTGGATATC
Organism: Chthoniobacter flavus; assembly: GCA_945870655.1. Classification (GTDB taxonomy): domain Bacteria; phylum Verrucomicrobiota; class Verrucomicrobiia; order Chthoniobacterales; family JACTMZ01; genus JACTMZ01. The sequence continues at coordinate 12,409 of CAMBSX010000039.1, forward strand.
TTTACCACGCCGGCCAACTTGATCATCTCAGGTTCCGCCCAAGCATTGGCCCCAGCCGATGAAGGTTTAGACTTCGCGCCTTTCGACTTAACCGATGGGGATGGCACTATTCCCGATGCCCAAGGTTTTGTCATGCTCGGGAAGCTTACAACCACCGACGACGAGTCCTTAATGCAAACCCCCGCCGCGAACTTGCCACTCAGCGTCAACAGCACATTACTTGTCGCCGGGGCAGGCGGTGACTCGCGGCTTGGTGCAGGCGGCAATGGTGGCGGACTTGGGTCAGGAGCCATAGTTTATTCGGTTGATTCCGAGACGGGTCAGTCCGGGGTAGCAAGCTCGGCCATTGAAATTATTCAACCGGCCGACGAGTTCTCTCAAGCAATTGTGGCATTGGTGGGCGCTCCGGGTGGCAGTGGATTCACCCAGGGCGGTCGCGGTGGCGCTATCTCCGGCCTGAGTGCCGTCTATGTGTCTGGGACGACTGTTCTTGGCGGGGCATATAACCTCCGCGGCGGGGACGGCGGCTCTGCGCTCCTCGGCTCGGGTGGGGCGGGAGGTGCCTTGGCCAATTTCTTCACGCAGACCGGCCGGGCTTTCACAGCAGGCAATGGCGGGGACGGTATGACCGGCGGGACCGGCGGCAACATTCAGCCCAACACTCCTTCTGGGCAAGCCGCGAACCAATCCAGTCGTGTTGATGCCACGACGGGCCGTGGTGGGGATGGGATCACGGCAGGGGGGCAAGGAGGCGAGATACGCGGGCTGGTGAACGAATTTCTCAGTTTGGTTCGGGGTGAGGGTGGCTTGATGAATTTTTCTACCGGTGACGGTGGTGATGCGGTCGCAGGCCGAGCTGGCAATGCCGGGGCTGTTATCCGCTCCAGTCCCCTGGCCGCGAACAACAATTTGGTCGGTCCACTTAGCATCCTTACCGGGAACGGCGGCAACGGATTGATCGGTGGCAGCGGGGGAGGCATCAGCGAGTTCCGGAACACTTCAACTGTCTTCTCGAGCATTTCCCTGGTTAATCTCTTGGCGGGCAATGGCGGTTCCGGCGTAACGGGCAATGGTGGCGCCGGAGGCAGCATCACCGACGTAACGGCCTCGGGGACCGGGATCGGTTTGGTTAACCCTCTCGGGCCACCGCAACAGTTTAACCGCGTAATTGCTGGCGATGGCGGTGATAGCTTTGGCTTGGTTGGGGGTGCCGGTGGCGCGCTCAACCGCGTCAACTCCACCGCGAATTCGTCCGCCACAGCATTGGCGGCCGGTCTGGGAGGAGACGGACTGAGCCGGGGCGGAGTCGGAGGCTCGGTGCTGAATTCATTTGTGGACTCCGCCGCGAGCAATGATGCTGCCAAGGTGGTTGTTTTTGCCGGTTCCGGCGGCAACGCTTACGCGGCCTTGGCGACCAGTTCCAATGTCGGCCTGAGCGGGTCCTCCCCCTCTATCCTCGCCCTGCGTGCCTTTGGCGGCGTAGCTGGTATCGCCGGCAACGGTGGAAGCATCACGGGATTAACCCAGCCCAAAACGGTGGAAGCTGCCGTAGACCTAGTTGCCGGAAATGGAGGGAGTCTTATGAACTATGGATCTCCGGCCGATGCTAAGACCAACGTTGGCGCGGGCGGTTCGGTCACCAACATCAAGTTGGCGGGAGACGCCGGCCGCATTGCTTCCAATGTCGCCATTCAGTCCTACGGGGCGGATTTTGTGCAGACCACCTTGAGGGATGCTCCCGATACCCAGCTGACCAGTGCGGTCGGAAACGTCGGCGTGGTGGTGGGGGAAGCGGGAAGGGTACGCGGAAACCTGCCGGGCGGTGATGGCGGTGCCAAAACGGGGGCCGTGACCAACTTCTCAGCGACCAACATTATGTCTATGGTTGCCGGTTCCGTCGACCGGATCGCAGCAATTCGGGTCATCTCCGGCATTAATGTGGACGGGGGTATTCTGGGTGCCTACAAGAACACGCCGATCGCTCACGATGCGTCGGCGCCGCTGTACCTTGCGGCCGATGGGGTAACCCGCCTTGATACGCCGGCCGTGGGTGGACGCCTGATGGATGGCGCAATCATCACGCAGAAAAATTCCTCGGGCTTGCAGGGAGCCCGTCTTTTCACACTTTAAGCGAGCGCTGCAAGGTGCTTTGGCTCTCAGGGCGCGCCTGTCTCGGCCAGTACTCGGCGGGCAGACTTTACCGAGCCATCCGGAAAACAAATCAAAGGTCCGTTCCCGTGGGCGTCGCTGCGCTCGATCAGCCAAGGCTGTTTCGCCCAACGGTTGGCGATGTCTGGTTCGGCAGTGAACATGGTCGGGATGTAATGAAGTTTGGGATGATTGTCGGGCGGGGTGTCTGACCGTGTGTAGGCCGACTGGATGGTCGGACAGCGCCAGACCTGCGGACCGATCCCAAAAGGTTCCAAAGTCTGAAGCCAGAAATATTCCCAAGCCTTTTCCTCGTTGAGCGACGGGCCTTGTGGCCAGACAGATTTGTGGTCCTGCAGATAACCGCGTAGGCCGATGTTCAAACCACGCAAGTTGGCCGCGCATTTTGCTTCGCCGGCGCGCCGCATATAGTCCCCGAAATTCGGGATAAGAATGGCGGCCAAGATGGCCAAGATCGTCACTGCGGCAACAACCTCAAGCAATGTGAAACCTTGCGGATGACCCCGGGACATGGAACGCCTGGGCAGACTATTCACCATAGCAAAGCCCGTTCGGTAAGCCTTGAGGGCTTATTGGGCCGTATTTCCGTCACCAGATGTCGAGCTTATGTCGGAGACCTTGATGCCGTTGAGTGAGAACAGGGTGCCAGGCCCGCCAACAATCTGTAATTGTCCGGTGTTGTTTCCCGTGAAGGTTACGGGCGACTTATCGGAGGTGAGAGACGCAGTAAACCCGCCGCTGGCGTACGAGAAATTGGTTGCGCTGAGTACGCCTCGCCCATCGTACATCGCGCCGGCAACGGATTTTGCATCGGCGTTGATGGTTGCAAAAGTTGTCCCGTAGTAAGTCACGCCATTGAAAAAGATAAGAAAGTAGTTTTGCCAAGGGTCCGGAATAACGGTGGATTGGATGACGCTAATGTTGGTGGTGGTGGTCGATTGCGAGTTGGTGATGATGGTCGGCGAACCTGCTTGGAGGGCAAACCCGAAGACGCCGGAGGTATTGTTCCCGAAGACCGTAGCGGAGTACTTTCCGTCGAATTGCCCCGTGTAATAGGCACCGTTGGCCCAGGGTCCCGGACCGAAGCTCCCTGCGTTTGTTGCCGCGGGGAGAACCATCATCACTGCCGCAATGAGAAGAACCGAAGCTGGGGCGAGTACGTTTTTCATATTTAGAATATTTGCACTATTCTTTCAGCGCTTCGTGCTGGGGTCAAGCTCTCCGGTGGCTTTTCCAGCCATGGCGGACGATCATTGTCTGAATTCTTGTGAATTCGCTCACCAGCAGGTCAAAGGTCCAGCTTGAGAAGTTGGTGGAGTTCGGGGAGAAGGCGTATTGGACTCGCTTGGGACTGGGCGCCGAGGATAAGGGCGTCCTCGGTGGTGGGGACGGGGCGGTCGGTGGGGGTGGCGATGGCTTGGCGGATGGGGGCTTCGGGCCGGGGGGTGGGGCCGGTGGACCAACTGAGGGCGGGGGTGCCGGCCGTGCTTGGGCTAAGTACGGCGATGCCGCGGTCGGGAGCAAAGGAGAAGGCGTTGAGTTGCAGACCGCCGGTATTGGCCAGACCGGCCACGATGATTACGGCATCCTCACCGGCGAAGCGGCGGGCGGCCTCGACCGCTTCGTCCAAGGCGCCGATCTCGCG
>CAMBSX010000040.1 GCA_945870655.1 Chthoniobacter flavus
TCCCGGGGTCGATATCCCACCGGATGAGGCGGAAAGCCCGAGCACGGCGCGGACGCCGGTGCGGCAGAGCGTGGTTGCCTACTTTCCCAGCTGGGGAATTTACGAAAAAGGTTACGAGGTGGCGGATCTCCCGGCCGGGCGGCTGACCCATGTGATTCACGCCTTTGCGCGGATCTCGCCAGAGGCCGAAATGGCAGTCATCGACCCGTGGGCGGACCTCGAGCGTGCGATCGGACCCGACCGTTGGGACACTCCTTTGCGTGGTAATTTCGGCGCGTATGCACGACTCAAAGCGGCCCACCCGCACCTGAGAGTTCTCATCGCGGTGGGCGGTTGGTTCGATTCCGGGCGGTTTTCCGAAGTTGCAGCGACTCCCGCGGCCCGCGCCAAATTCGCCGCCTCGGTCCGGGCCTTCTGTTTGCAATACGGCTTCGATGGGGTGGACCTTGACTGGGAGTACCCGGTGGTGGCCACGGACGTGAACCGCAACGTGCGCCCGGAAGACGGTGAGAACTACGCCTTGCTCGCGGGGGCCATCCGCGCGGAATTCGACGCGCAGTCGGCTCTCGATGGCAGGCGCTACGAGATCACGGCGGCAATGCCGGCGGGCTTTGATAAATTCGAGCGGATCAATCTTGCCGCGCTAGCCGCGCAGCTCGATTTGATCAATCTGATGACTTACGATTTTCACGGTCGGTGGATCGCGACGCAGACCGGGCATAATGCGCCATTGTTCCGGAGCGCGATGGATCCGAATCCCCGCTACAACACGGACGAGGCCGTGCGCGGGTATCTCGCGGCGGGTGTTCCCGCGGCCAAAATCGCTTTGGGGATTCCCGCTTACGGCTACGGCTGGCAGGGAGTCGCGAGCCCGGTTCCGTTCAGTTCCGCTTCCGGTGTCGGTCCGGGCACCCTGTCGGTCGAACCCGGCTTCTACGATTACCGCACGGTGGCCGCCTTGGTGCGGGACAATCCGGGGGCGGAACGCTGGGACGAGGCGGCCGAAGCTTCCTATTTTTACCATGGCGATTTGTGGATCGGCTATGACAGTCCGCGGGCCCTCCGGCGCAAGCTCGAATACGTGCGGGACCTCGGGCTGGGGGGTGTTATGTTCTGGGAGGCCTCCACGGACGTGCGGGCTGACGGAGCGGATTCCTTGATCCGGGTGGCCAGCGAGGCCCTGTCCCAACCGTCCACTTGGCAAGAGTGGACGGAGCGCTGGTGGTCGGTGGAGGAGAGGTTGAACCCCCAACTCGCCGGGGAAGAGGCCGACCCCGACGGCGACGGACTCCTTAATCTGCTGGAGTACGCCGCCGGACGCGACCCGCTCGTCGCGGATGGCGGCTCCGTGCTGGTCGCGAGGTGGGACGGTGAATCCGGCCGCTTCGTCGTGCGTTTCGACAAGTCGCCCGGAGTGTCCGACCTTGCCTACGGCTTTGAAGCCAAAAACGGATCGTTGGGCGGGGAATCGTGGTCCAATGTGTCGTTGGAAGTGCTGACGGATAACGAGGCTGTGTTGGAGGCGGCCGACGTATCCGCGCCGACCGCAGCCGGTTCACGCATGATCCGGCTGCGCGTCACGCGGCAGTGACCAGATCAGACCGGCGCAGCCAGCTCCCGGAGCAGGTGCTGGTGCAGCCGAATGCCGGCCTCGAAACTATCCACCGGAAAATTCTCATCGGGAGCGTGAGCCTTGCAATCGGGGGCGGCGAGGCCGAGGAGGAGGGTATCCGACCCGAGGAGATCGCGGAATTTCTGCACGATGGGAATGCTGCCGCCCTCACGCATGAGAGCGGGCTCTCGACCGAAGGTTCGCTCCAAGGCCCGCCGGGCGGCGCCGCACCAGGGACTTTTCAGGTCCAGCACGTAAGGCATGCCGCCGTGACCGCGCACAATCTCCATTTCAATGCCGGGCGGGAGGAGATTCTGGAGATGAATTTCGACCAGGTTGAGCACGCGGTCCGGTTTCTGGTTGGGCACCAGGCGGAAGGTGAGTTTGGCGGAGGCGGTGGAAGGCAGAACCGTCTTGGTGCCTTCCCCTTGGTAACCGCTGGTCAGACCATTGATCTCGGCTGTGGGGCGAATGCCGATGCGCTCGAGGCTCGTGTAACCCTCCTCGCCATCGAGCAGAAGGACCCCGGCCTCGCGTTGGTAGTCGGCTTCGGTCACGGGGAGCGAGGCCAGCATCTCTCGCTCGGCCGCCGGGACGTTCGTCACATCGTCATAGAAGCCGGGCACGGCGACGCGGCCCCGCGGATCGTGGAGCGCGGCGAGCATTTTCACCAGCGCGGCGGCCGGGTTGGCTACTGCGCCGCCGAAAATGCCCGAGTGCAAGTCGGTGACCGGACCGCGCAGAAAAACTTCCATGGCGGCAATGCCGCGCAGGCTCTGGGTCAAAGTGGGATAACCCTCGGCCACCATGCCGGTGTCCGAGATGGCGATGACGTCACACCGGAGATCATTCCGGCGCGCGCGGATAAAGTCGTCCAGGTGCGTGCTGCCCGTTTCCTCCTCGCCCTCGATCAGGAAGATGAGATTGACCGGCAGGTCTCCTGCTTCGCGGAGGAGTTGCATGGCGCCGAGAATGTGGGCAAGGATTTGTCCCTTGTTGTCGGTCGAACCGCGGGCAAAGACGCGCTTGTTGCGGAGGGCCGGCTCGAAGGGCGGGGAGGTCCAGAGATGGAGCGGTTCCGCCGGTTGGACGTCGTAATGGCCGTAAATAAGCACGGAGGGCCTTCCCGGCGCCGCGGGCCCATGGGCCAAGACGGCAGGGTGGCCGCCGGTTTCGCAGACCTCGGCCTGAAATCCCCCGTGGCAGAGGAGGGCTTGGAGCCACTGGGCGCAGGCCCGCATTTGCGGGGCGTGGTCGGCTTTGGTTGAAACACTGGGAAAACGGAGGAATTCGAACAACAGATCGAGGTCCGTCTTGCCGGAAAAAGAGAAGGGTGTCTCGTTTGGGGGCATGGCTCTAAATAAGGTGGCGCGGCCCGACTGGTACCACAATTAGTGGTATGTTGGGTTGCCAAGCGCGATTATGGCGCCTAGAGAATGGAATTTGCAGCATTTTCCCCATGTATCTCAAATCTCTTGAACTGGTAGGTTTTAAATCTTTCGTCAACAAGACGCACCTGGAATTTCACGAAGGCATCACTTCGGTGGTTGGTCCGAACGGGTGCGGCAAGTCGAACATCCTGGATGCCATCCGCTGGTGTCTCGGCGAGCAATCGGCAAAAGCTTTGCGCGGCGGCGAAATGGCCGACGTCATTTTCAGCGGAACGGATTCGCGTTCTGCGGTCGGCATGGCCGAGGTTTCGCTGACTTTCGGCGGTTGTGCCGAGCATCTCGGCACGGACTACGAGGAGGTGTGTGTGACGCGGCGCATTTTCCGCGACGGTAAAGGCGAGTACTTGCTCAACAAGACCGCTTGCCGTCTGCGTGACATCCATGAGTTGTTCATGGACACGGGGATCGGGCGCAGTAGCTACTCGATCATGGAGCAGGGAAAGATCGACCTGATCCTGAGCAGCAGGCCGGAGGATCGGCGGGCGGTATTCGAGGAAGCGGCCGGCATCACCAAGTTCAAGGCCCAGAAGAAGGAAGCCCTCCGCAAACTGGAATACACCGAGGCCAACCTCGTTCGGGTCAACGACATCATGCGCGAGGTCAAACGCCAGATCGGCTCGCTCCAGCGCCAAGCCGGCAAAGCGCGCCGTTACCAGTCGCTTTCCACCGACCTCAAAGTTCTCGAGCTCAATTTCGTCCGCCGTCAGCACGACCAGATCGCCGGGGCGCAAAGCGAACTGCAGGCGAAACTCGGCTCTCTCGAGTCACGCTGGCAGGAAACCGTCTCGGCTCTTGAAGAAGGCGAAGCTGCGGTGGTCGGGCACCGGATCCGCCTGACCGAACTCGAGCACCAGGTTGAGACCTCGCGCCAATCGATGCAGTCGGTCCGCGACCGTATGGTGCAGGCGCAAAGCCGCGCCGCGCACAACCGCGAAATTTGCGACCAACTCCATCAGAATATTCTTCGCTGCGAACAGGAGTCCACCGCCGCCCGGGAACGCCAGCGGGTCCAGCGCGAGGAGATGGGGCGCATCAACGAACAGGTCATCCGCGTGGCGGCCGAGTTGGCCGAGCGCTCTGCCGCGCTCGACGCGTTGCAAGCACGGTTGCGGGAGAGTGCCGGACGCCGCGAGACATCCCAGCAATCCCTCGAAGCACTTCGGGCCGAGATCAGCAAAGCGGAAAATGAATCGCTCCGTTTGCAGGGGGAATTGGCCGGACTCGAGGCGCGCCGCGAGGCGACGCAAGGACGTATCGAAGAGCTGGAAAACGAGGGGCGTCAGATTTTCGAAGGTCAGGCCGCCGCGCGCAAGCGACTGGAGGACACCTCCGCGCAAGTGGCCGCCGCGACTGAGGCTCTTCATGCGGCCGAAACCGCCTTGGACCGCGCCGAGGCGGAGGTCGAGCGCGGGGAACTCGAGCGCCAGCGCATCGAGCAGGAAATGGCCGCCTCGCAACGCGTGATGGCTCAAATCCAATCCCGCCTCGAAGTCCTCGAGCAACTCAATCTCGAAGGCGAGGGCGCGTCACCCGGCGCGCAGGCGGTATTGCGCGGCCTGGATCGTCCGGATCACTTCAAGCCGGCCGTCCGCGGCATGCTCGGCAGTCTCCTTCGGGTCGAGCCGGGATTTTTACCGGCGATCGAAGCGGCGCTTGGCCCCCGCGGGGACACCATTGTGATCACGGACAAAACTCCGGCGCGCGAAATCCTCGAATCGCTTTACGAGCACAAACTCGGCCGGGCGAGTGTGGTGACGCCCAATGGCCATCATTTTCCCGAGCCCGGCCCGGCACCGGAGGGTTCTTTGGGTTGGGCAGCTGATCGTGTCCGCTGTGAGGCCGATGACTTGCAGCGGTTGGTACGCGGCATACTGCATCATGTGGCGTTGGCCACCAATCTGGACCATGCCACGGAATTGAGGGGACGCCACCCCTCGCTTCCTTTTGCCACTCAGCACGGTGAATTGATCGACGCTGCGGGTATCGTGACCGGCGGCCGGGCCGGAGAGGGCGTGACTTCCGCGCTGCAACGCCGCGACGAGATTGCTTCGCTGGGGCAGAAGCTTGCGGTCGTGCATGCCGAGTTGGGCCGTCACGAAACCGCCTTGCTCGGTGTGGTTGCGGTTCGCGAAGGCAAAAAAGAGGCGCTGGAGGCCGCCCGGACGGGTGTGCGGCAAAGACAGAACGAGCTGGCGGGTTTGCGGGCCAATCAGAGCTTGCTGGAAAAGGAATTGCACGACGCGGAGGCGCGGTCTGCCTCGCTGGCGCGTGAGCAGGAGCGTGCCCGTGAAGATCTGGAGGCAACCCGGCGCAAAACACTGGAATTGACCGACCGTCTTTCGGCCTGCCTTCAACAAGTCGACCAAGCCAGCGCCAAGTCCGCCGCCGCCATGGAGCAGGCCCAGCGTGAGGCCGGGGAGCAGGAAGCAGCGGCCGAGCAGTTCAACGAACTTCGCGTCCAGCTCGCCGGGGCCCGCCAACTTGAGGAGAGTCTTCAAGCACAGCGTGCGCCCATGCTGAGCCGTATCGAGGAGCTTGAGGAGACCGTTCGCCAACGCGAAGGGGAAAAAGCTGCCGCGGAGGAACGCATCAAGTCGGTCGAAAGCCAGTCGGATTCTCTGGCCAGGGACGCTGCGGCTTTCCAAGTTGAACTCGATGACCAACAAGGCCACCTCGACGCTCGGCAAAGGGAGCGTATCAGTCTGCAGGCCATGGTCCAAACCGCCGACGAGGAACTGCGCGAGAAGCGGCGGGAGCACGCCGAGATGCAGGCTCAAAAAGGGAAGCTCGAGGTCCAGGCCGCCGAGCTGCGGCTCAAGGCAGAGAATCTAGCCGAGGACATCCGTCGCCGGCATCATGTGGAACTGGCCGAGGTTCAAACCGATACTTATGCGCTGCACTGCGCCGTGCGGGACCACCGCAAGCGCCGCAAGGCTCGTGGCGTGACCGAGGAGTCATCCGAGGGGAACGAAAGCGATGAGGTTCGCGCCGTTGAGGTTGAGGAAGCGCCGATGGCCGTCGAAGACGGGTCTGAAACCCCGGTTGAAGCCGAGCTCGACTGGCGCGAAATCGAAGGATTTGTCACCGAACTGCGGGACAAGCTCGACTCGATGGGACCGGTAAATATCGACGCCATCCAGGAATTCGACGACCTGCTCGACCGCCAGACCTTCCTTGATGTGCAGTTCACGGACTTGACCAATTCCAAGGAAGAACTTCTGGAGGTGATCAAGAAGATCAACGCGACGACCACCGCGCTTTTTGCTGAAACCTTTGTCAAGATCCGCGACAATTTTCGCGACACCTTCAAAGAGTTGTTCGGCGGCGGCAAGGCCGACCTCGCGTTGATGAATGAGGAGGATCCGTTGGAGAGCGGGATCGAAATCACGGCCAAGCCGCCCGGGAAGCAATTGCAGAGCGTGTCGCTGCTCTCCGGCGGTGAGCGCACCATGACCGCCGTGGCGTTGCTTTTCGCCATCTACATGGTCAAGCCCAGCCCGTTCTGCATCTTGGACGAGATGGACGCTCCACTCGACGAGTCGAACATCAATCGCTTCCTCGCCATGCTCGACCGCTTCGTGCGGCAGAGCCAATTTCTGGTCATCACGCACAACAAGCGAACCATCTCACGCGCCGACGTGCTTTACGGGGTGACGATGGAAGAACAGGGCGTGAGCAAATTGGTCAGTGTGAAATTCACCGACTCGTCCGGCAAGTTCTCCACGGCGAAGGCGCCTGCCCGCAACGAAGCGGCCGAGGAGTTGGAGACGGCAGAGGCCTGAGGACGGGGTCCGCCCCTAGGTTGGCGACGTCTTACAGTGCCACGTCTCCGAGGTAGTCAGAGAGGCGGAGCTGGCGAGCCTCCCGGCAAGCACGATCAAGGAGAACGAGCGTAGTTCGGTAGCGCGAGGCAATGCCCATGAGGCCGGCAGCAGTGGCTGCATCAATGTTGTCCTCGCGGAGGCACTGGCGGAGCCGGCCGATGGTCTCATCCCAGCGGGCGAGGGAAGATTCAAGCTCCGCGGAACGGTCGACCGGGCACCGGGATTGGGCAAAAGCATCGGCCAACTCCTGCAGGACCGACTTGATCACGGTACGGATTTCATTGACGCGAGGGGTGAGTTCCTCGGCGAGCGGAGCCGGGCAGGCTGGAAGCAGGCGTCCGACGGAAAGAAGGATCTCACCGACCAGTTGCTGGAGGGTCAGGAGGTAGTTTTCCAAGCGCTCCCGTTCTTCGCGAGGGCAGGTCGGTCCGGCCATCGCTGCGAGGTAGGTGCGTCCCTGCGACGGAGTGAGGGCGATGGCGGCCCGTTGCCAGAGGGGTAAGGCGGCGAGGCCAGCGGGCAGACAGGAAGCGACAATGCGAAGGTAGTTCGGGATGGCGCGCTGCAATTGACGCTGCGGCAGGACCGGCCAGAGAAGTCGCTGGAAAACGGACGCGATGAGGAAGCCGTTGACCAGCCCGAAGAATGTTCCGGTGATTTTCTGGAAGGAGACGGGTTCCTGTGCGTTGAGACCGATGATGGAGACCAGCACGAGGAAGGATACCTGCATCGGCACGGTGATGCCGTTGCGGTCATAGGCCCAATAACCGAAGAGAAAGAGCCATGTGGCGATGAACAGGTTGAAGACAGCATAGCTGGCCAGCAAGGGGGTGCCGGCCACGAGCGCGATAGTGGCCCCGGCCATGACGATCGTGAAAACAACGATGTAGTTGAACGCACCACGGTCTCCCGATCCCTCGGGACTCAAGGCGTTGAGAGCGGTGAAGTTGAAAGCGCACAAAACCATAAAAGTCCCTCCCGGAGGGGAGAGCCAGTTTTCGAGCACCAAGGCGGTGACCGTGGCCAGCCCGGCGCGGATCCCGTGGCGCAGCCAAAACAGGTCCGGCCACGGCGGGGCGAGGGCGAGCTTCTCGGCGCGGGGCGCGTGGCTCTCCTCGGGCCCCCAAAGCGCGTCGAGGTCGAGGATGACTTGCCGTAGTTCCTGCAGGGCGAGAAGTTGGCTCGAGACGTTGACGATTTCCGCCGGTGCAAGGCTCTGAGCTTGGTGATCATCACGTAGGGCGATCATGGCCGTCCCGATGCGGCGGGCCACTTCATCCAAGGCAACCCGGGTCTCCGCCCCAAGGTGACCGCTCCTGCCAAGTTCTTGCCATCCCGCGGCCAGCAAATCAGCACCACGTACCACATCGCCGCCTATACGCGAGCGGTAAGGCTCCGGGGCCGGATACAAAATTTCCACGGACCGCAGGAGACTCGCGGCCCGGGCGAAGAGGTCCACTGTCTTGGCGTGCCGCCCGATCTCCCGGCGGAAACTGGAACTCTCCCTCGCCCCGAAGCGGAGCAGAGTGCGCATCTGAGTGGCCAGGCGTGGGAAATCGCGGAGGGAGGAAGTCAATCCGCTGTGCTCCCCCGTAAACCGGGCCGCGGCGCGAGGAGTGGCGACGACCAGTTCCTCGAGAACGGTACGGAGAAGGCGGCGAAAATCGCGGTTGGCGTAATTCGGAAATACGGTGGTTTGTACGACGATGCTGACCACGATCCCGAGGAGGACCTCCTCGACGCGGGCCAGAGCATAAGCCCATGAATTGTCCGGATACGCCATGCCGTTGGAGGCCACCACGATGTAAGTCAATCCGGTGAGAAAAAAGGCATACGGCGCCCGGGACTGGCCGAAGAACGCAATGCTTACGGTGACGATAAAAAAGGTGCTCGCGAGATAGAGCAGGGGCGACTGCTGCCACGCTCCTGTCGCGAGGTAGGCGAGGACACCGCCGAGAATCGTGCCCATGAGCCGCAAGACGGCTTTTTCCTCCACCGCACCGACGTAACGCGCGAGCAGGAGCACAATGACGGTAAAAACCGACCAGGAGGGATATTGCAACCGCAGGACCTGGGCGAGAAAGAAGGCCGCCATGCCGGCCAAGGCCATCTGCAACCCGAGTGCCGCCGCGCGCGGATTGAGCGCGGTCCACACGCGCCGGGCGTACGATTGCTGGCCAACGGACTCCACGCAGAGGATGGTGCGGTCAGGGTCGGCTTGCGTCCACGGCAAAAACCTGCACACCATTTCCTTCGTATGGATTTTTCGCTGCGGGTGCCTGAGATCGTTCTCGGTGATTTTATGCTCCCCTGGGGTATGATCATTGGCGCGCTGGGATTTTTTGCCGCGTGGCTGATGGTCGGTGTTCTCGAGCAACTCCGAGTAACCCGCCACATTTGGAATCTTCCGCTTTTCTTTATCGCGCTGGCTGTGCTTTGCGGCAGTTTACTAGGACTCCTTTTCGCCCCGTGAAAGCGAAGGTTTTTATCACACTCGGTATCGTCCTGCTCGCGCTGGTGGCCGCGCTTCTTCTTTACTCGCGCTACCTGACCAAGCCGTGGACGCGCGACGCTTATGTCCGGGCCAACGTGATCGGTATCGCACCGCGGGTAGCGGGGCCGATCATCGAAATCCCGATCAAGGACAACCAGCCGGTGAAGAAAGGGGATTTACTGTTCCGGATCGATCCGCGCACTTTCGAGGCAGCCTTGGAGCAGGCCAAAGGACAGCTGGCGCAGGCGCAGGCCAAACTCACCGATTTGGAGGCCAATGCCAAAAGGGCCGTTGATTTGCTCGCGCAAAATGTGATCAGTCGCGAACAGTACGACGATCAGGTGCAGGCCTTCGAGGCGGCCAAGGCGGATGTTGAGGCCGCGCGTGCCTCCGTCCGTAATGCAGAGCTGAATCTGGAGTTTGCCACGGTGGTCTCGCCGGTCGACGGCTACCTGACCAATATCAACACCAGCCCCGGCACCTACGTGGCGGCCGGGCAGCAATTGCTCGCACTGGTCGACACTTCGACATTTTGGGTGGCGGCGTATTTCAAGGAAACCCAGATCAACCACGTGCAGCCCGGCGACAGAGTGCGCATCACCCTCATGGGACATGCGGGGCAGCCTTTCGAGGGCACGGTAGCCAGTACGGCATGGGGCATTTTTGTTCAGGACGGAAGCACTTCGGACGACCAGATGCTACCGGATGTGCCGCAGACGGTCGACTGGGTCCGCCTGCCCAACCGTTTTCCGGTGCGGGTTGATCTGACCGGAGATTCTCCTGTGCCGTTGCGCATCGGGCAGACTGCCTCCGTTGCCGTCGTTCGCCCCTGAATCATGCACTTGCTTTCTCTCGCCGCTCAGGATTGGACGATGGTCTTTCTGCGTGCGGGCTCGTCAGTTCTCGGCCTGCTGCTCCTCTGGGCCGCGATCATGGCCGCAGTCGGCGTCATGCTCGTGCCGCGTCCGTCCAATCAGCGCTTGGCCTTGTGGGTCGGGCGGGCCTGTCATTTTCTTTTCAAGGTGATCACGCGGCGGGCCAAAAACTTCGCGCAACTCGACCGCCAGCTTGCCGTGCAAGGGCCAACTACCGTGCTGATTTATCTGACTCTGTTTTTGTTCATTTTCGTCGGTGCATTTGCCTTTCTTTTTTACGGGGTCACCGGCTGCCCGCTCACGGAGGCTTTTTACAATTCAGGCTCGAGCATGAGCACGCTCGGGGTGGTGCAGGGCTCGGGCTTCGGTGCCATGACGGTTATGTTCGTCTCGGCATTCACTGGCACAACAGTTATTTCTGTTTTCATTGGATTTCTGCTCACGCTTTACACGGCGTACACCGCGCGCGAGACCTATATGAGCAAGGTGGCGATGATTTGCGGAGAGCCAGGCTGGGGGCCCGAAATGGTGGTTCGTTTGCGGAAGTTACAGCTCGAAATCGATCCGGACGGTGCCGGGCAGGTCATCAACTGGATCTGCGCGATGCGGGTAAGCCAGTACATTTATCCGCTGCTCAACCATTTTCGTTCTCCGGTTCGTGATCGCCATTGGACGGTCACTTTGCTCGCCACGCTTGATGCCGCAGCCATCCGCCTTGCCGCGGTCGATGCCGAAATGAATATGGATTTGGTGCGGGTGCTGGCTCAGGGCGCGGATGCCTGCCATGCGCTTCGAGCCAGCGAACTGTCCCGCACAAAAGGTGGTGAGGCCGAAGGCGCCATGCTCACCTGGATGATTGAGGAAAGCCTTCTCGTGCAGTGTGATGATCATGTGGCACCTGACCCGGGCATCACGCGCGCCGAATGGGACCGGGCCATGGCTTTTCTGACGTCTCATGGCATCGAATTGCTACCCGACCGGGACGCATCATGGCGGGCCTTTTGCCGCGTGCGGCAGCACTACGCCGCGCCCGCGTACTTTCTTACCCGTCACTTGGATGCCGTGCATGCCCCTTGGTCGGGACCCCGCGATCAAGCCTTTGATTTCCCGTTGGTCTGGCCGCTCATGGCAAGGAAAGCATTTGCCCAGGGTGAACAGTGATCGTTGGGGAACAGTCGCTTTTGCGCCTGCCATGGGTAAGGGAAAAGATGGTCTCTAACGGTGCCGCGGGAGGGAGGCTAACGGAATACCGACGGTTACGCGTCGATCTCCGGGCAAATTTGTGGTTGCGCCCACATTGAATTACGGCAGGGTGACGCGCCCATGGCTTTGTTGCAGCTGAAATCGGTCTCTCTTCACTACGGGGGAGACTATCTCTTGGATGGCGCAGATCTTTCGATCGAGAGGGGTGAGAGAGTTGCCCTTCTTGGGCGCAATGGCTGTGGCAAGACCAGCCTGATGAGACTCATTGCCGGCGAGGAGGGGGCGAGCGCGGGGGATGTGCTGCGCGCTCCCGGATCGGTTATGACCCGCTTGGATCAGGATGTTCCCCAAGGGGTGGAGGGGACGGTGTTCTCGGTGGTGCGAGGCGGGATTTCGCCGACCCGGCATGAGGAGGATTGGGAGATTGATGTGCGGCTGGAGGATTTGCTGGCCGAAATGCAATTGCCTCCTGAGGCTGCGTTCGCCTCTCTTTCCGGCGGACTGAAACGCCGCGTGTTGCTGGCCCGGGCGCTGGCCGGGCAGCCGGATTTGCTCCTGCTTGATGAGCCGACGAACCACCTGGACCTTAGTTCCATCCTCTGGTTGGAGGATTTTTTGCTCAGGCACCCAATGAGCCTGCTTTTTGTCACGCATGACCGGACCTTTCTCCGGCGCCTGGCCAACCGGATTGTCGAGCTGGATCGCGGAAGGCTTTTTGGTTGGGCCTGTGACTATGACACCTTTCTCCAGCGCAAATCCAGTGTGCTGGAAGCCGAGTCCGTCCAATGGAAAGCCTTCGACAAAAAACTGGCCCAGGAGGAAGCGTGGTTGCGTCAAGGAGTCAAAGCACGTCGCACCCGCAATGAGGGGAGGGTTCGTGCCCTGCTTGACCTACGACGCGAGCGTGCGCGCCGCCGCGAGCGTTCGGGAACGGCCAAGATGGAGATTCAGACGGGCGCGGTGTCGGGTCAGCGGGTTTTGCGGGCGGAGGGCATCACCTTCGCGCACCCGGAAATGCCCGAGCCGCTGGTCGAGAACTTTTCCACCGAGATCTTCCGCGGGGACAAGATCGGAATTTTGGGTCCGAATGGGTGTGGCAAGACCACGTTGCTCAAATTGCTTTTGAGGCGGCTCGCCCCGCAGTCCGGGCAGGTGACCACGGGGACCAATTTGCAGGTCGTGTATTTGGATCAGCTGCGGGATCAGATCGATTTGGACAAGACAGTGGCGGAGAACGTGGCCGGCGTCTCCCAGTCGGTGCATTTCCAAGGCCGCGACCGCAACATCCACAGTTACCTGGGTGATTTCCTCTTCCGCTCCGACCGCGTGCGCATGCCCGCGCGGTTGCTCTCCGGTGGCGAACGCAACCGCCTGCTGCTCGCCCGCCTCTTTCTTCAACCGGCCAACGTGCTGGTGCTCGACGAGCCGACCAATGATCTGGATGCCGAAACGCTCGAGTTGCTTGAGGAATTGTTGGTCAGCTGGGATCAAACCCTGCTCCTTGTTTCCCACGATCGTGCCTTTCTCGATGCGGTGGTGACCAGCCTGCTCGTCTTCGAAGGCGGCGGAAAGGTTAGCGAAGTTAATGGAGGCTACAGCGATTGGCAGCGCTGGTTGGCCCGTGGCGCGGCGGTGCCTTCCTCCGCGTCCCCCGCACCTGCGAAGGCGGAAGAGCCGAAAAGCAAACCCCACGCACGAGCGGAAAAGTTTCTCAACCGCGAACGCCGGGAGTTGGAGGAGCTGCCCGGACACATCGAACGATGGGAGGCCGAGCAGGTTCGCTGTGCCGCACAGCTGCAGGATCCGGAGCTTTACCGCAACAATCCTGCGGCCTTGCCCGCCATTGAGGCGGAATCGGTCGCTCTTGAGGCCAACATCCGCGCGGCTTACCATCGTTGGGAGGAATTGGAAGCCAAACGAAGTGCTTTCGAGGGCAAAGTTGAATAGAGGCCGCCGGGTTTCCCGACCCGACCCGGCATCAGGGCTGGATAATGCGCGCCCCGCGCTGCCAGGTGAAGTAGGACCACACCCAGTGAATGAAGACGTTGATGCGGTTCCTCATGTGCATGAGGAAAATGAGGTGGACAAAGAGCCACATCATCCACGCGGGGAAGCCTCGCATTTGCAGGCGGCCTAAGCTGACCACTGCGGCCTTTCGCCCTATGGTCGCCATGCTGCCTTTATCCCAGTAAACGAAGGCGGGACGGGTTCCGGCTTCCGCTTCGGCGGTGACAAGCTTGGCGATAAATTGGCCCATTTGAATGGCGGCCGGAGACACCCCCGGTACGAGGGCGCCCTTGGGATCGGTTAGGGCCACGAGATCACCCGCCGCGAAAACTTCAGGATGCCCTGGCAGGCTGAGATCCGGCAGCACCTGAATACGGCCACTACGATCGAGCGGAACGCCAGCCAAGGTGCGCGTCACTTCACTGGCCTCGACACCTGCGGCCCAGATAATGATATCGGACGCGATGCGTTCGTGGGGCATTTGCACAAAGCCTGGCCCCACCTCCTTGACTGGCGAGTCCAGATGCACTTGGACGCCCATGCTGGTCAGGCGCTCAAAGGTATACTCGGGCAGACTGCCAGGGAACATGGGCAGCAGTTTCGGCCCGGCTTCGACGAGGTGCACCTTGGCACAGGAGGGGTCGATGCGGCGGAAGTCATTTTTAAGCACCCTGCGCGACAACTCGGCCAACGACCCGGCCATTTCCACCCCAGTCGGCCCGCCTCCCACCACCACCATGGTTAAAAGCCGTTCGGTTTCGGCCGCGTCGGCTGCTGATTCCGCCCGCTCGAAGGCCAACAACACTTCGCGACGGATTCGCATGGCATCCTTCAAGCTTTTGAGCCCGTGGGTGTGCTTCTCCCACTCGGGGTGCCCGAAATAACCCGTCTTGGCCCCGAGCCCAATGACCAAATAATCATAGTCGAGCACGTGCTCTTTGAGGTGCACTTGCCGCGAATCCAAATTGATTTGGGTCACTTCATCCATCAGGGTGGTGACATTTTTCTGCGCGGACAAGATGCCACGCAGCGGCTGCGCCACCTCCGCCATGGTCAAACCCGCCGTGGCCACCTGATAGAGCAGAGGTTGGAAGAGGTGGTGATTCCAGCGGTCGACCAAGGTAACCCGGAAGCGTTCGTCGGTAAGCTTCTGGGCACACGCCAAGCCGGCGAAGCCACCGCCAAGGATAAGAACATGTTTTTTAGCCATCGGAACCCACCATCCTAACGTCTCTCGGCGGATTAAGGTTGAATTTTTTGGGATTGGACCGCCCTTGGCCGACTGCCAGTCGGCGGCAAAGTGAAATGTACCTTTCCAGGTAAGTGATTGCCTCGGCCGCGAATGTTCCCCAGCATTCCCCTATGTCCTTACACATAAAAAGCCCCCGCGCGGGTGATCTTGACGATGAAATTTTTGCCACCCGTGAAGCGGCCACGGTGCTGCCGAAATCCAAGTTCCCCCGCGGGGAGCAATCGGCCCGGGCCACTTACCAATTGGTCCATGACGAGTTGATGTTGGATGGCAATGCGCGGCAGAATCTCGCCACCTTTTGCCAGACCTGGGAGGAGCCCGAGGTGCACCGCCTGATGGACGAGTGCCTCGACAAGAACATGGTCGACAAGGATGAATATCCGCAGACCGCCGAGATCGAGTCCCGTTGCGTACACATGCTGGCCGACCTGTGGAACGCCCCGGACACGAATACCATTGGCTGCTCGACCACGGGGTCCAGCGAGGCGGCCATGCTCGGCGGGATGGCCATGAAATGGCGCTGGCGGGCCAAACGCCGCGCCGGAGGAATGCCTACGGACAAACCGAACCTCGTTTGCGGGCCGGTGCAAATCTGCTGGGAGAAATTCGCGCGTTACTGGGATGTCGAGTTGCGCCAGATTCCCATGGCCAAAGACCGGTTGATTATGTCGCCGGAAGAAGTGCTGTCGCGTTGCGACGAGAACACCATCGGCGTGGTGCCGACCCTTGGGGTGACCTTCACCGGGGACTACGAACCGGTTGCCGCGGTCAGCGCCGCGCTCGACGGTTTGCAGGCCCGGACCGGGTTTGACATCCCGATTCATGTCGACGCGGCCAGCGGCGGATTCCTCGCTCCATTTTGCGCGCCTGACCTCGTATGGGACTTCCGTCTTCCGCGGGTCAAATCGATCAACGCCTCCGGCCACAAATTCGGTCTAGCGCCGCTTGGCGCGGGGTGGGTGGTCTGGCGGGAGAAGGCCGATCTGCCGGAGGATCTGATCTTCAAGGTCAATTATCTCGGTGGCAACATGCCAACTTTCGCGCTGAATTTCTCGCGTCCGGGTGGACAAATCATCGCGCAATACTACAACTTCCTCCGTCTCGGCCGGGAAGGCTATGCCAAGGTTCATGGGGCGTGCTACGACACCGCGCAGTGGTTCGCCGCGCAATTGGTCAAGCTCGGCCCGTTCGAGATCATCTACGGCGGCAAGCCGGCGGCGGGCATACCATGTGTGAGCTGGAAACTGCGCGACGGCGCCCGCGTTTCATTCGGCCTCTA
>CAMBSX010000041.1 GCA_945870655.1 Chthoniobacter flavus
TGACATAAACGCCATCCTGAAGAGTTCCGTCTCCGGGACGGGCGACAGACAAAAGATATTCCGTAGCTGCTGGGTCGGTCAGGCTTGGCCCGACGAGATGGAAATTCGCCGGTCCGACTTGTCTTTCGTAGTTGGCAGCGATTTTCAAACGGAAAAATCCTTGCTGTTCGGACGAGACAATGGTGTGCAAACCAAGATTGGGGATAATCAACGTTACCTCGGCACTGTCGGGGATCGAGGACCAGTCCGATTCCTGGATGGGTGTCTTAACTCCGTCGGAATCGATGCTAGAAACTTCGACCACAGCGTTGGGATCATATTGGCTGACGGCGCTGTCGATTGTCCCACAGGTGCTTCGTCGTGCAGCCTCCCGCGCACTCTGAATCGCCGGAAGGAGGAGGCCAACCAAGGTGCCTATGATTGCGATGACGACGAGAAGTTCGACCAAGGTGAAGGCACGTGACTTGGCAAAGGCAACCTTGCGGCGTGAGGAAGAGTAATAGCGCACCGATGACAGCTAGACACGAAGCAGCGGTTTACCAAGCAATAATCGGATGAGTTGTTCTCGCGGCATCCCGGCGGACCGGCCTCCGAATTCGAAAAAACGCACGGGAAGACCTTCTTTCCGTCGACTCCCGACCCGCCGCCTCCAGCTCGAAAGTATTTTCCACCGGCCGGAGTGGCAGATTGACCCTGCGCCGTCATCTGTTAGCAGTGAAACATGCGCCCGATCCGTATGGCTACTTCTTTGGCCGCAGGCCTTTGTCTTTTCGCCGCGCCGGGCTGTGTAAGCACCAAGGTGAAGATGATGGCGCCGTCCAATCCCCCGATCGACCCCGCGGAGGTCGCGGTGTACGGCGCCTTGCCGGCAAGATTTCGCGAAATTGCTCTGGTTGAGGCCCACGTCTATTTTACGGCCCTTCTGTCGGACGAGGCCAAGACGTCGATGGCGGTCGATGCGCTGGCCCGTGGTGCGGCGGGTGTGGGGGCCAATGGCATCATGATCCGGAACTTGCACCCGGCCGCGGTCAGTGCCTTCGGTCATGGCCACCGGGCCTTCCGGATGGGAGCGGTGGAGAACAATTTTGCGCACATGACGACCATGCACGGGGTGGCGATCGAGACGCCTTGAGGGCGGAGTTTGTCGGTCGTTGCGGGGGCGGAGCTAGGCGGCGGGGAGAAATTTGCTGACCTCGAGAAAGCCGGGGGCGAAATCGCGGGGGCGGGCGGCCAGCCAGTCGCGGATTAGCGAGACGGGAAGAAAGAGGGTGTCTTCGATTTCGGAGGGGGGAAGCACGTAGGGGCCGTCATGCTGCGCGGTGAAAACTTCGACGAATTCCTGGCCGGTGTTCGAGCAGGCGCGAATTTTGCCGACCGGGGTGAGTTCGGGGCGGATCCCGAGTTCTTCCTCCGTTTCTCGTGCGGCGGCGGCGGCATAGGTTTCGCCGGGTTCGAGGTGCCCGGCGGCACTCGAATCCCATTTGCCTGGCTCGCGGTCCTTCCAGGCGGAGCGTTTTTGCAGGAGGAGTTCGCCCCGGCGGTTGAAGACGAGAATGTGCACCGCGCGATGGAGGAGGGCGCGGTCGTGGACTTCGCTGCGGGGGCGGAGGCCGATGACTTCGTCCTGCTCGTTGACGATATCGAATTGTTCTCCGTCCTGCTGGGCGGGAGTCGCTGCAGGCGGATCGAGGACGCGGGCCAAGGCGATCCATTGCGGGACGGCAAGATCTTCGGCGCGGCAGGTCGGGGGAAGGTCTTGCCCCGAGCACCAAGCGGACCAAATCACGGGATCGGCTTTGAGCAGGGAGCGAAGTTGTTTGCGGCGTTGGCTGAAGCCACGCTGGACGAGCTCGTCGAAAAAAACGGAACGAACCGGCGGGAAGGTGCGCGGTTCCCGCCGTGCGAGGACAACGAGAGCGGAATCGACGCCGGGTTCGGGAAAGAAAACGGACGGCGGGAGCAGGCGTTCGCGCCGCACGGACCAGAGTCGCTGGGTGCGCACGGTGAGCGCGCTGTAATCGGATTGGTCGGGGATCGCGGCGAGGCGTTGGGCGAACTCGTCTTGCACGGCGAAGGTGGCCCGGGTGACGGGTGTGCCGGGGCCGAGCCAGGTGCGCAGGATCGGCGAGGTGGCGCAGTAGGGCAGGTTTCCGGCGAGGGGAAAGGGGCCGTGGAGGAGGAGCGGACGCCAGTCGAAGTCGATCGCGTCGGCTGACACGACTTCCACCCGGTCGGCGGGAAATTTCTCGCGCAGCCAAGCGGCGAGGCGGGCGTCCTTTTCGATGACCAGCAGGCGGTCACAGCGCTCGAGGAGCGGGGCGGTGAGGGAACCGAGGCCGGGGCCGATTTCGACCGCGAAAGGGACGTGGTCGGGAAGAGCCGCGGCGGCAATGGCGCGGGCCAGGTTTTGGTCGTGGAGAAAATTTTGCCCGAGGCTTTTTGTCGGGCGAAGTTGGAGTTCGTCCAAGGCGAGGCGGATATCGGTGCGGCGCAAGAGAAGAAGAGTGGACAGTTTTCGGTGTGCAGTTTTCAGACAGAATTGTCGCGGCGGACGGGGTGCGGCGCGGCGGCCGGGAGAAACTCAAAGATCGAAGAGGTCGGGGTAGTGTTGCTTGGCGTAATCGCGGCACATGGCTTCGATCTCCTGCGGATCGGTCATGCGGGCGGCCCGGCCGGCGAACTCTTGGCAGGCCTGAGAGTCGAGGCTTTGCAGGGCTTTTTTGATGCGGGGAACGGCGGGGGTGACCACACTGAATTCATCGATCCCCAGTCCGAGGAGCAGCGGGGTGAGATGGATCTCGGAGGCCATCTCGCCGCAGATGCCGATCCAGATGCCGTTGCCGTGGGCCGCCGCGGCGGCCATGGCGAGGAGGCGGAGAACAGCGGGGTGGGTCGGCTGATAGAGGTGGGCGATGCGTTCGTTGCCGCGGTCGACCGCCATGGTGTATTGCACGAGGTCGTTGCTCCCGACGCTGAAGAATTTCACCTCCTTGGCGAGTTGTTCGGCGATGAGCGCGGCGGCGGGAAGTTCGATCATGATGCCGACCTCGATGTCGTGCCGGTAGGGCACCCCGCGGGCGGCGAGTTCCTCTTTGCATTCCTCGAGGAGCGCGTTGGCGCGATGGAGTTCCTCCGCCTGCCCGATCATGGGATACATGAGGCGCATGTGGCCGTGGGCGCCGGCGCGGAGGATGGCGCGCAACTGGGTCTTGAAAAGTTCGGGCTGGGCAAGGCAGAGGCGGATGGCGCGGCAGCCAAGGAAGGGGTTGTCCTCGCTGGTCTGGTCGGACAGGTGCATGAGCTTGTCGCCGCCGATGTCGAGGGTCCGGATAATGACGCCGTGGGGGCTGCAGCGTTCGGCGACGAGTTTGTAGGATTCGTATTGCTCGTCCTCCGAAGGCGGGACGGCCTTGTTGAGAAAAAGGAACTCGGTGCGGAAGAGTCCGATGCCCTCGGCGCCCGAGGAGGCCACGGCGTCGAGCTCGGAGGGCAGTTCGATGTTGGCGGAGAGGACAATGTGGCGTCCGTCGCGCGTGTTCGAGGGGGTTTCGCGGATGGCCTCCAGTTGGTGGGTGACCGCGACTTTCTGGCGCTCGATTTGACCGTAGGTGAACCGGGTCTGTTCAGACGGATTGCCGGTGAGCCGGCCGCTGTAGCCGTCGAGGAGAACGTGATCGCCGGTGGCGATTTTTGTGCAGATGCCGGGGAGGGCGACAATGGCCGGGATACCGAGGGACCGCGCCATGATGGCGCTGTGTGATGTGCGGCTGCCTTGCTCGGTGACAAAACCGCGTACCAGCTCGCGGTTGATCAGTGCGGTGTCGGAGGGCGTGAGATTACGCGCAACAATAATGTGCGGCCGGTCGAGTTTGTGAAGTTCCTCGCGGGATTTGCCGAGCAGGTGGCGGATGATGCGGCGGGTGACGTCGTCGACGTCGACCACCCGTTCCTGCAAGTAAGGGTCATCGATCGCGGCGAGGGTGCGACAGTATTTTTCGGCAACTTGGTGGAAGACGAACTCGATGTTATTCAAGTCGCGTTCGAGTCCGCGCAGGGCTTCATCAATGAGGGTGCGATCCTCCACGACCAGGAGGTGGGCGTCGAAAATGCTGGCGTCGTCCGCCCCGATGGCCCCGGCGATTTTCTGCTGAATTTCGAGTAGTTCCTGCCGCGTGGCGATGAGGGCGACCTCGAACCGGGCGATTTCCCCGGGAATTTCCGCAGGGGTGATGTCGCGGACCGGTATTTCTTCCTCGTTTTGCCAATGGACAACGACATCTCCTTCGACGATGCCGGGGGAGACGCCAATGCCCTGCCAAATGATTTCTTGATCGTGCGGTGCTCCCATCCGGAGCGCTGTTTAACGGAAAGCGCAGGGGGGGGGAAGGGGGAATGCGCGGCCGGCTCAGTCCTCGTGAAAACGGCTGGCGACAAGTTCCTCGATTTCTTTGAGGAATTTTTCGGCGTCGGCGCCGGCGGCAGAGACCCTGAGTTTGGAGCCGTGGCCGGCGGCGAGCATCATGAGACCCATGATCGACTTGCCATTGACTTCTTCGCCGTCTTTTTCGACCCAGACTTCGGATTTGAAGCGGTTTGACGTTTTGACGAAAAGAGCCGCGGGACGGGCATGAAGCCCGTAGCGGTTGAGAATGACTAATTCCCGGGTAAGACGGCTTTCCGGCGCGCCGGTCTTTTTGGCGAGGATTCCCATGCGTTTTGTCACTGGCCTTTCATTTGTTTGATCAGACGTTCGTTGAACTCGTTGGCGCTGTCTGTCCCGTGGGACTTCAACTTCTGGTCCAACGCGGCAACTTCAACCAAACGACCGAGATCACGGCCTGTGCGGACGGGGATAATAACGTGGGGCACGGAAATGCCAAGGATCTTGTAGAACTGGCGCTGGAGGCCGTGGCGGTCGACGTCCTCCATTTCCGTCCAGTCTTTGAGGGTCACGACAAGATCGAGAGACTTTTCCGTCCGGATGCTGCGGACGCCGAAAATGGCGGCGACATTGATGATACCGATGCCCCGGACCTCCATATGGAAGCGGGTTAATTCGGCGGAGGCGCCTATCAATTCTCGACCCTCGATGGCGCGGAATCGGGTGATGTCGTCGCTGACCAGGCTGTAGCCGCGCTCGAGAAGGCTGAGGACGCATTCGCTCTTGCCGATGCCGCTGTCGCCGCGGATGAGGGTGCCCACGCCGAGAATATCGACCATGCTTCCGTGCTCGCTGCGGCGCGGGGCGAACTCGAGTTCGAGCGCGATGGTGGCCGCGTTGATGAACTTCATGGTGATCATCGGCGTGCGGAATACGGGGATGCCGGCCCGATCGGCGAACTCGGTGAGGCCCGGCGGCAGTTTCGCCCGGCGGGCGATGACCAGACAGGGTATGGTGCAACCGAAAAAGCGGCGCAGACGGTCCTTGCGTTCGGTGGCAGGGAGGCTTTGGAGGTAGCTTAGTTCGGCACTGCCGAAGACTTGGATCCGTTTCGGGGCGAAGTAACTGTAGAAACCCGAGAGGGCGAGGCCGGGGCGGTTGACCGTGGGCTCGCGGATAATGCGGTCGAGGCCGGTTTTGCCGGCCACCAGTTCGAGACCGAGGGTATCGGCGTTGGTTTCGAAAAATTGCCCGACGCTGGGTGGTTCGATGGCGAGGGAGGCCATGGCGTTTACATGCTGAAGCTTTCGCCGAGGTAAAGTCGGCGGCTGACGGGGTCGTTGAGCAGGAAATCTTTGGGTCCCTCGCTTTCCACCCGTCCTTCGAAGATGAGGTAAGCACGGTCCACGATGGCGAGGGTTTCGCGGACGTTGTGGTCGGTGATAAGGATGGCGAGGCCGGCGTCGCGCAGGTTCGAAATGATCTGCTGGACGTCGAAGACCGCGATGGGATCCACGCCGCTGAAAGGTTCGTCGAGCATGAGGAGGGAGGGGCTGGTCACGAGCGAACGGGCGATGGTCAGGCGGCGTTTCTCGCCACCGCTCAGGGTAAGGGCGGCATTTTTGGCGATGTGTTCGATCCCGAATTGGTGGAGAAGTTCCTCGCAACGGGCTTTGCGCTGTACACGGGAGAGATTGGTTGTCTCGAGGATGGCCATGATATTCTGCTCCACGGTGAGCTTGCGGAACACGGATTCTTCCTGTGGCAGGTAGCCCATGCCGGCGCGGGCCCGGCGGAACATGGGCATGCGGGTGACATCCCGGCCATCGAAAAGGACGCGGCCCGAGTTCGGACGGACCAGGCCGACGATCATGTAGAAGCTGGTTGTTTTGCCCGCGCCATTGGGGCCGAGCAAGCCGACAACTTCGCCGCGGCGCACATGGATGTCGACGCCGTTGACCACCGCGCGTCCGCCGTAAACTTTGACCAGTTGGTCCGTCTGAAGGATCGGGCCGGCAGCATCTACGCCCGGCTTGGCGGCGGGAAATGTGGCGGTCATGGCAATTCGGGTGCGGAGGCGTCGGTGATGACCGTGCGGCTGGGCCCGACCGTGCTGGCGCGTCCGTCGCGGTGGAGAATCATGCGGGTTCCGGGGGAAGTGGCGATGTGGCGGTTGATGCCTTGTTGGATCTCCGGACTTCCACTAAGGGTGGCGCGGCCGTCGGCGGGAAGGTATTCGGCCCGCTGAGCCCGACCGACCGCCCCTTTGTTCTCCTCGGCCTCCCCCGCGGCGCGCTGCACGATGACAACACTGCCCTCGGCCACGGCGCGTTCGATACCCGAACGGTCGGCCGTGAGGAACACGGTGAGCCGGTCGGCGGAGAGGAGGAAACTGGGATCGGTGACGCGCACGCTGCCGACAAAGATCGCGGTGTTTTTCTGTTCGTCAAAGGTGGCTTCTTGTTGTGCGGTGATTTCGGTTTTGGAGCCGAGCGGCCGCGTCTCGGCCAAGGGTCCGAGCCCAAGCGGATCAGCTCCGGTCTGGGCCGCCGCGGTGGCGGCGAGAGCAAGGAGAAGAAGAGGGGGTCTCATGGCTGGAGTTGGTCGGCGGAGGTGACAACCATGGTGACGGGTCCGCGCAGCAGGCTGGTCCGCGTATCGATATCGAATTCGAGTTGGCTCCCCGTGATTTCAAGGGTTTCGCCTTTGATCACCGAGCGGCGGTTGCTGACCAAGCGGCGCGTATTTTGGTCAAAGACGGCCTCGGGGAGGAGGACTTCGAGGGTCGCTTTCTCGGCCTCCTCGCCGAAGATTTCGATGCGCAGATCGCCGAAGGTGAATGCCGTGCTGCTGGAACGTTCGGCCCGCTCCGCATTCAGACGCAGGCTGAGTTTGCCCTGGGCGTTGTGGTGGGGGACGCGGATTTCTTTGACGCTCTGGCCAATGGCGACCGGAATGTCGATGGGCCCCAGCGCTGGAGTTTCCTGCGCGGCGGCGGCCAATGGCAGGATGAGCGCGGCGAGCCGAAGGGAAAGGTCAAAGCGCATGGCGGATAGCGAGAAGCTGGCGCAGGACGCCGGGCAAGCGGGCGAGGGGAATCTGGTTGGGCCCATCGGACGGAGCTTTGGCCGGATTCTCGTGGGTCTCGAGGAAAACACCGTCGGCCCCGGCCGCGACCGCGGCGGCGGCAAGCACCGGGGCGAGTTCGCCGTCCCCCGTGGTGCGGTCGCCGCCGCCGCCCGGCCGTTGCACGGAATGGGTGGCGTCGAAAACCAAAGGGAAACCTTGGGCACGGATCCAGGGGATGGAACGCATGTCGGCCACGAGGTTATTGTAGCCGAAGGTTGTGCCGCGCTCGGTGAAAAAAAAGCGTCGGCATCCCGCGGCCCGGAGCTTGCGCGCAATGGGTTCGATTTCCCACGGAGAGAGGAATTGGCCCTTCTTCACGTTGACCGCGCGACCGCTCGCTCCCGCCGCAGCGATCAGGTCGGTTTGGCGGCAGAGGAAAGCGGGAATTTGCAAAAGGTCGACATGGCGGGCGGCAACGGCGACCTCTTCCGGGGAGTGGACATCGGTGGTGACGGGCAGGTTGAAGTCGTGGCTGATCGAGGCGAGAATGCGGCAACCTTGCTCGAGGCCGGGGCCGCGGAAGGACGATCCCGAGGTGCGGTTGGCCTTGTCGTAAGAGGCCTTGAAGATGAAGGGAACACCGAGGCGGCGCGTGATGGTGAGAATACGCGCGGCGGCACGGCGGGCCGATTTTTCGCTTTCGAGAACGCACGGACCGAGGATGAGCAGGAGCTTTTTCCCGCCCACGGTGACATTTCCGATTTTGAAAGGTTTGGCCCGCATCAACCTTGGCAGCTTACACGCGGCCAGGGGTGGAGTCACTCCCCATGACGGCGTTTTCGACCAACTCGGCAGTCCGGACCGTGGCGCCGTGGTGCGGTTGCAGGGCGACTCCTGCGTTCCCGACCAACCTGGCGCGGTGTGCCCGGTCGGTGAAAAGCCGGACAGTCTCCGCGGCCAGGTCGTTGGCATCGTGTATTTCGACAGCCCCGCCTGCGGAGAGCAGCGCCTCGCGGAGGGCCGCGAAATTTTGCATCTGCGGCCCGAAAAGGACGGGGCGGCCGGCGAGGATGGCTTCGACCGGGTTTTGTCCGCCGGATCCGCGGAGACTCTTGCCCATGAAAACCGCGTCCGCGCAGGCATACCAATCACGCAACTCCCCGGTGGTATCAAGGAGGAGAATATCCGGAACCGGACCGGTGTGGGTTTCTGTGCGCCGCGCCACGCGGAAACCGGTCCGGGCGAGGCTCGCGGCGATCTTCGCGCTGCGCTCGACGTGGCGCGGGGCGATGAGGAGGCGCGCTGCGGGGCATTGTGCCCGCAAGATGCGCAGGCTGTCGGCGAGGATTTCCTCTTCTCCCTCGTGGGTACTGCCCCCGAGAAGAACTGGGTCGGCCGGGCCGAAGCCGAAGCCCGCGAGCACGGGGCGGAAGTCGCGGCCCGGCGGACGCTCGCCGGTGGGGTCGTATTTCACACTGCCGGTCAGGTGCAGTCGCTGCGATGGCACGCCGAGATGTTTCCAGAGTGCGGCGTGCGAGTTTTCCTGAAGTCCGATCGCCTGCAAATGTCGGGTCACGGTGCGGACCACCGGCGCGAAGTGTCGGTAGCGGCGAGCGGAACGCGGTGAGACGCGGGCGTTGACCAGGACGACGGGGATATGGCGCCGCCGGGCTGTCCAGATGAAGTTCGGCCACATTTCGCTTTCGGTCAGCACGACGGCGCGAGGACGAACGGCGTCGAGCGCACGGCGCACGAGGGGAGGAAAGTCCACCGGCGCATAGATGGGAACCCACCAATCAGTCTGCCGTCCAAGGGCGAGAGCATGGGCGGTGGATGTGGTGCTGGAAACGGCGAAGCGCCACGCGGGGTGGCGCCGGTGAAGTTCGTCCAAGAGTTTGAGGGCGATGAGCAACTCGCCGACGCTGACGGCATGCACCCAGATCCATTCACCATGGTCAAAGCGTGACCGTAACTCGGGAGCGTAGCGCGCAAAGCGTTGCCCGAAATCACGCCGGTAGCCACCACGGCGGACCATGCGCGCCAAGTAGCGCGGCAAGATGACGAGAAAGGCGAGAGGAAAGAGAAGATTGTAAAGAATGCGCGTCATGCGTCGGACGTCCGGCGGTACATCGCCACCCAAGCCTGCCCGTAACGGCGGTTGCGGAGCAATTCCCAAGACGGGGCAGGCGATGGAGGTTCCTGCGGCAACTCGACGACGAAGAATCCGCCCGGCGCCACGCAGCGGGCGAGGTCGTTTCCGGCGAGCAGGGAGTGCGGGTGGGCGGGGTCCCCGGATTCCAGGGCAAAAGGCGGGTCTGCGAAGACGAGATCGAAGGCGGCGGACGCCGCGCGTCCGAGGTACGCGGCAACGTCCTGCATGCGGATCGAGCCGGTCAATTTGGCGCGGACCAGGTTGCCCCGGATCACCTCGGAGGCCTTGCGGTTGCGGTCGACAAAATCGCACGAAGCTGCGCCGCGGCTCAGCGCCTCGATGCCGATGGCTCCGCTTCCGGCAAAAAGATCCAGGGCCCGGGCGCCGGGGACCGCTTCGCCGAGGCTGGAGAAAACCGCCCCGCGCACGCGGTCCATCATGGGACGGGCCACGCCCGCGGGGCAGTCGAGGCGCAGGCCGCGCGCGGTTCCGGCAATCACGCGCATGGCTCAGGGGGCGCCCAGGAAGTTGAGGAAAAATTCGCCGATGCGTCCGCCGGCTCCGCTGCCCAGTAGACGCGAGGCGAGGTCGCTTTGCGGTTTCTCGAGGGTTCCGGTCACGCGGAAGTTCACCGCCCGGAAGCCGGGCATGCCTTTGATGCCGGCGTCGGGCAGCTCCCGCCCCGTCAATGCGGCCAAGCGCGAGGCCGAGGATGGTCCGAGAAGGAGACGGGCTTTGAGGTCGAGGCCGCCGCCGCGGGTGACCGGTCCGCTCATTTCGACGGCAAACTCGTCGGAGCGCAGCCAAAGCGGAGCAACGTGGATGAAATCGTCATCGAGACGCAACTCGGCGTAGGCCTCACGGAAATCGAGACCCTGCATTTCGCGAATGCCGAGCACTTGGCCGAGTCCCTTGAGGTAATCCGAAGGGATCATGCGGCCGTTGGCCAAGTCGATCCGGGTGCGCCCTTGCAACCTTCGTTGCGGGGCATTGCGTCCCTGCGCGGTGAAGTGCGCGGCGAGGGTGCCCTCCATGCGGGTGCCTCCGAATGAGGACGGCATGCGCAGTTCGGACATTTGGAAACCGTCGAGCCGGAGGTCCCACTGGTAGGGAGACCCTTCGGTCATGGTGGCCACGCTGCCCTGCCCGGCGAGACTTCCGCCGGCGATCTCACCGCGGATGCCGCTGAGCTGGAGGAGACCCTCCTCGAGGGTGAAGTCCGTGGCGAGGTCGCGTGCCACGATCAGTCCGGCAAGGACGGCCTCGGGAACGCGTGCTTCGCCGTTCGCGTTGCCTCCGCCGCCGAGGTTGGCCCGCGCCGTGATGCCCTCTGCGTCGAGCAAGGGCCAGCCGTCGCGGTTTTCGAAAAGGATGCGCGAACGGCGCACTTCCATGCCGTCGACTCGCACGGCCATGACCGGCTCCGGCACCACTGCCCCGACAATTTCCACCGCCGGCCGGGCCGGCGTCGGCGCGGGCGATGCGGCAGGCCGGGCTGCGGCGGGGGCGCCGGCGGGCGCGGGGATGGCTTCCGCAGGTTGGCGCGGCACCCGCCATTTGCCTTCCGTGTTTTGCCTCCAAGTAAGAACGGCCTCGTTCAGCCGCAGGCTGCTCACCACAAACTCGCGCCGGAGGAGAGGCCAGAGACGGAACATGATGCGGAACTCGGAAGCCTCGAGGAAATTGACGCCGGCGTTTTCCATGTCGGGCATGACCAGTCCGCGCAGGCAGATGCCATCCCAAGGCGTGTAAATGGCGCTGCGCACATTGAGCGGCAGCCCGATGGTGTCGACGGCTGCTTTGCGCAACTGCACCTGCATGGCGGCGGACTGCAGGTGGAGGTTGAAAGCAAGTACGGCGGCAACGGCCAGACCAACCAGCGCGGCGGCGGCGATCAGACAGGGGCGGAGGCAGCGCGGCATACGGCCGTCCACGTTAACCCAACGGGGCTTGATGCAAAGCGGGAAGCGCGCGTTGCCCCCACCGTGCCCCGACTGTTAGTCTGGCTCCATGCAAGATTTGCGGGACAAGTTGCGCGCGGCTCCGGTCACGGTGCTTCTGGCCGGAGGGTGTGTGGCGGCCTACACACTCGAGGTCCTGCTCCTCGGTGGAGAACGGGGATTGGACCTTTCGGCGTGGGCGTTGAGCGGGCAAGCGTTGTCCGAGGGGCGCTGGTGGACTTTGTTCACTCATCTTTTCCTTCACGCCAACCTCCTGCATCTCGCGGTCAACGTGTTGGCCTTGTGGTTCATCGGCCCCGAAGTGGAGCACTTGCTTGGGCGGACCAAATACTTGCTGCTTTATCTTTTTTCCGGTGTGGCGGGCGGCCTGCTCCAGACCGCATTTGCTTCTCCCTCTTCGGAATTGATCGGCGCCTCCGGGGCGGTCTGCGGCATCATGTTATCTTTCACCACGGCCTATCCCGAGATGCCACTGCGCGCGCTGCTCTTCTTTGTCTTGCCGGTCAACATGAAGGCGAAAACGCTCGGGCGGGGCATTATCCTTGTCTCCCTGCTTTGCGCTGTGCTGCGTATTTTTCCCCAGGTCGGTCACCTCGCGCATCTGGGGGGAGCCGTGGCCGGGGCGTTCCTAACGTGGTGGTGGCTCCCCGCCGCCCCGCGCATCCGGCGGTCGGCGGATGAAGCCGGGCGCACCGCGCAGACCGAAGAATTGCTTGCCCGGGTTGCGGAGGAAGGCATGGATGGTCTCAGCCGCGAGGAACGGCGGCAATTGGAGTCGTTGGCGAGAGAGCAGCGCCGGCGTTGGTGACGGGCGCTCCGGCCCGCGGGAAGGGGCAAAAGTCAGGAGCCGGCTCGGTCCGGCCGCAAGGGAAAGTCGCCGGGCAACGGGGCATCGAATGCCATGAGGACGCCGGAAACGGGATGGGTCACGGCAATTTTCCACGCGTGGAGCAGCTGGCGCGGATAATCGGCGCCGCCTCCGTAGGTGCGGTCACCGGCGATGGGGTGGCCGAGGTGTTTGAGGTGCACGCGGATCTGGTGGGTGCGCCCGGTTTTCGGCCGGCATTCGAGGAGGGAGAGCTTCCCATCGGACTTGAGGACGCGCCACGATGTCTCGGCGGTCCGCGCCCCCGGCCCGCGGCTGACCGTCATGCGTTGGCGGTGGACGGGGTGCCGCTCGATGGCGCCGT
Organism: Chthoniobacter flavus; assembly: GCA_945870655.1. Lineage (GTDB taxonomy): Bacteria > Verrucomicrobiota > Verrucomicrobiia > Chthoniobacterales > JACTMZ01 > JACTMZ01. The sequence goes on from CAMBSX010000041.1 coordinate 12,754, forward strand.
TGACCGAACCTGCCGAGGTACGGGGAAGCCCGCGAACCACGGCGAGATAGGTTTTTTGTGCGGTGCGGTCGGCAAACTGGCGCGCGAGCGCGGTCAGCGCTTGTTCTGTTTTCGCCACAAGGATGCAACCGCTGGTGTCTTTGTCGAGACGGTGGATGATCCCCGGGCGCAGAGGGTCTCCCCCTGCGGTGACCGGACCGCAGTGGTGGAGAACGGCGTTGACCAAAGTACCTTGCCAATGGCCGACCGCCGGATGCACGACAAGTCCCGGAGGCTTGTTCAAGCACAGCAGGTGATCGTCCTCGTAGAGGATATCGAGGGGGATATTTTCCGGCGTGACATGGGCAGGGACTGCGGCGGCGGGCGGCAGGCGGGCCTCGATTTTGTCGCCGGCCCGGACCGGATCGGAGGCGCGGGCCACGGTGCCGTTGACTTGCACCAGGCCGGAGGTCAGCGCTTTCTGCCAGCGGGCGCGGCTGAAGTCAGGCCATTGCTCGGCGAGCCAGCGGTCGAGGCGGTCGGCGCGCTGCTCCGCGGTGCAATGAAGGGTGTCATCCATGGGTTCCGGTGGAAACGCTGGACGTTCCGCCGCCGCCGCGCAAGGTTTGCCGCGTGGAAGAGTCCACCTTCCCCTCGCTGATCGAGAGCTGCCCGTCCTGCGGCGGTGCTATCGATGTCACCGACGAATTGCCCCTTGCCCCCATCTTTTGTCCCCATTGCGGGGTGGGATTGGCCGCACGCCGCATCTTCAACAACTTCGAACTCATCGAGCTGATCGGTCAGGGCGGCATGGGCTCGGTCTTCAAGGCCTACGACCACACGCTCGCCCGCATGGTCGCGCTCAAGGTGCTGCGGCGCGAGATGAGCGCGAGCGAGGAAGAGCGGGCCAAACTCGAGCAAGAGGCACGCGTGACCGCATCGGTCAACCATCCGCACGCGGTGCGCGTTTTTTCTTTCGGCGAGGCGTCCGGACAATTTTATCTCGCGATGGAATTGGTCGAGAAGGGATCGCTCGACGACCTCATGGCCATCCAGACCAGGGTTTCAGAAGCACAGGTGCTCGAAATCGGCGCGCAAATCGCACAGGGATTGGAGGCCGCTGCGGAGCAGGGGCTGATTCACCGTGACGTCAAACCCGGTAACATCCTCTTTGCCGACGCCCGCACGACGAAGATCGTGGATTTCGGCCTGGCCCGCCTGCTGGAGGACGAAGCGGGGGCCAGGGGGGAAATCTGGGGCACTCCTTACTACATTGCGCCTGAGCGGTTGAACTACGAGCCGGAGGATTTCCGCAGCGATATCTACAGTCTCGGGGGCACGCTTTTTCACGCCATCGCGGGCCGTCCGCCTTTCGAAGCGGAGAGCGCGAGCCTGGTTGCGCTCAAACAAATCAAAAGCCAAGCGGTAAGTCTCGAGGCCTTCGCCCCGGATGTTTCGCCGGAGACGGCCTACGTGATCAACCGTATGCTGGAAAAAGATCCCGACGACCGTTACGCCTCTTATCCCGAGCTGATCGAGCACCTCGAATTTGCCCGTGGCAAGGTCCTGGAGCGGGCGGGACGCCCCGCTGGGAGCAAGCGGGAAGTGGTCAAGATGGAGACCGGTCGCACCAGGCTGTATGTGACGTTGATTTCAGTCGCTGCCACGGTGCTCCTTTTCGTGGTGGGGGCCGGGCTCTTCCTGACCAGCGGGCGCCCGGAGATTGCCGCGCTGCGCGGGGCGATGATGAGCGCCCGGCCGGAAATGGCCCCCGATCCGATGGCTGCCGGCCTCGGGGCCTTGGCGACCGGAGACCTTGGTGGTGCCCGGGACGATTTTCGGGAAGCGGCTTCAGCGGCCTTGCCGGGGAGCGCGCGTGCCCATTGGGCGGCTTTCAACCTCGCCCTGGCCTACGCCCTGACCGGGGATTCCGGTGCGGCCCAGGAATGCTGGCGGTCGCTTGCCCAGGCGGGGTTGTATTCCGACCGGGCAGAGGACCGTGAGCTGGCCAACATGTTTCTCGATTCTGCCGGGTTCGGTTTGCGCGCCGAACCTCTGCTCCTTGACGATTTGGCGAGGTATCCGGTCACCGGAGTCGGATCGCTGGTCTTTTTCGTGGCCGGTGTGACGGACTGGTCGCTCGGGAACAAGGAGGAGGCCGCTCGTCTTTTGGCCCGGTTTCTCGAGATTGATCCCGCCCCAGAGGTGGAGGGTTGGTTCAGCTACCGGCGGGTTGCCGAGAAGCTCCTTTCCGGCGGCTAGCGGGTTTGCGCCCGCGCCGGCCGCGGCTAAGATGGTGGGGTGAGCGAACCCAATCTTCCAGGGCCCGACGAATTGCAACGGCGCCTGCAAGCCTTTCTGCAAACCGCTTTTCGACAACCGGCTTCCCCGGCCGCCGAGCCGACGGACGGACCTGAGCCGGTGGCGGGTGATACGGATGACGTCTTCAATTTTCATCTCACGCCGCGCGAGATCAAGGAACACCTCGACCGTTATGTCATCAAACAGGACGAAGCGAAAAAAGTGCTCTCCATTGCGGTATGCGACCATTACAACCACGCGAAATTTCTGCGTGAGCGCGCCCGGCGCGGCGAGACGGCGCCGGTCGAATATGCCAAGCAGAACGTGATTGTCACCGGTCCGACCGGTGTGGGCAAAACCTACCTTGTGCGGCACATCGCGGAATTGATCGGCGTCCCCTTCGTCAAGGCCGACGCGACAAAATTCAGCGAGACAGGCTACGTGGGCGGCGATGTCGAGGACTTGGTGCGCGAACTGGTGCAAAAGGCCGACGGCGATACCGAGCGCGCGGAGCACGGCATTGTTTACATCGACGAGGTCGACAAAATTGCGACGTCCGGCAACATGATCGGGCGGGATGTGAGCGGGCGCGGGGTGCAGACCGCGTTGCTCAAGTTGATGGAGGAAACGGAAGTGCCGCTGCGCAACCCGATGGATCTGGCGGGCCAGATGCAGGCCGTGATGGAATTGCAGCGCGGGAGCAAGCCCGGTCGGCAGGCGGTCAATACGCGGAGCATCCTTTTCATCGTGAGCGGAGCCTTTCCGCGACTGAAGGAGATCGTGGAGAAGCGGCGCAAGCAGGCGCAGATCGGTTTTGCCGCGCCGGCGGGTCCGGCGGAGGACCGGGCTTGGCAGCATGGGGTGACCACGGCCGA
>CAMBSX010000042.1 GCA_945870655.1 Chthoniobacter flavus
CTCTTCGATGATCGAGGTGAACTGCACCGGCATTTCCCATCCGCCGAAATTGATACAGCGGGCCCCGGCGGCTTTTTGCTGATCGAAAAGGGAAGTGCGGCGGGGTTCGGAGGTCACCTGGCAGGTGGAAAAAATGCGGCCAAGAGGACCCGAACCTCTAACCTTCTGATCCGTAGTCAGCAAGATTGCCTGTGATGTTATCAGTTTCTACAGTAGGAACTACCCCATTCCTACCCATTAACTGGTGAAAATAGCTTGTCTTTAGGGCACTAAAGGGCACTGATGGGGAGATGAGGACACCCCAATTCACCCCGATGGAGATGAAAGACAGGCCGCGCCCGTGGTGCGTTAACATCCCGGCAGCTTACGCGCAGGGCGGGAGACGAGAAAGGAAGTTTTTCAACACCAAGCGCGAAGCACTGGATTACGCGAAGGATGAAAAGATTCGCGTGGAGCGTGAAGGCCGTGACGCAACGGCCACCTTGTCTGTCTCGCAACGTGACGCCGCCGCTGCCGCCTTCCGCTTGCTGGGCGACCAACCGCCGCAGAGGTTGCTTGAGATCGTTGAAGAATGGTCGAGGCTCCGCAAGGTCGCCGCCGCATCCGCTCCGCTGCGCGAGGTCTTTGACCGCTACGAGGCCCGAGGCAGGAAGGTGAGGGCGCGCAGTGGGGCCGTGCGTTGGGTTCCCTTTCGCCCGAGCTACCTTCAGCAATTCAAGTATGCCAAGCGTCACGCCGAGCCGCTGGCCGACCTTATGCTCTCCGACATCACTGCCGCGCAGATCGAGGCGCAGTTGGCCGGATGCTCGCCAGCCTATGCCATCGCCAACCTCCGCTCCCTGCGCGCCGTCTTTGAGTATGGGATTGAAGAAGGTCTGGCCGCGAAGAACCCGATCACGAAAAAGATGATTGAGGGGAAGGGGGCCGTGGCTGGAGCCGACGATGATGTTGAGACGCCTATCCTCACCATCGACGAGACAAGGCAACTCCTGGTTGCCGCTGCCGAGGCCGCGCCTTACTTCATCCCTTACATTGCCCTGTCTCTTTTTGCCGGCATCCGTCCCGATCTGACCAATGGTGAATTGATCAAGATGGATTGGTCCATGATCCGCATGGACGAGAAGATGGTCATCATCCCCGCGAAGGTATCCAAGACCCGCGCCCAACGCATTGTTCACATGGAGCAAAACCTTGTGGATTGGCTGCGCTACTACCTCGGCAAGCATGGCAAGGCCGAGGGCCAGATCATCCCGCTTGAGGGCTGCATTAATCGCATGAGGACACTACGCAAGGCCGCAGGGATCGAATGGAAGCAAGATGTCGCCCGACATAGTTTCGGCAGCTACTTTATGTCGCACTTTGAGAACCTGTCCCGATGCATGGAAAACATGGGACACCAAGGTTCGACCATGCTGTTCAAGCACTACAAGACTGCCGTGCCAAAAACCGAGGCCGCGCAGTATTGGCAGATCACGCCGGAGGCGTTGGGGCTGGCTTAAGCGGGGCAGTCTTTGCCAGCCGCTCCAACTCGACATAAAAGGCCGCCTGTTCGGCAAAGCACTCGGCAACTTCAAGAAAATCCTCCCGCCGCCAATTACGCCAGCCGCTGCCCAACTCCCTGCGCCATGCGTTGTATTCGCGCAGGGATTGACGGAGGCCGCGAGCAACCGCGGGCAGATTGTCCGTGGCAACTTGGCGCGGCTGCATGGCGAGCTTACGCCCGCGAGGCTCGTCCCGCTTGGCTTGCTCGATCTGTTCGATTAGCCGCGCCATAACCACCTTGCCGCGAGCATTTCGGATCTCCGGCCAGCGCAAAAGGTAACGATGCACCGAAGCGCGGTGCATTTTTAACTCACGCGCAGCGGCAGCAACGGAGAGGGATCGGGCATTTGGCATATCTGTAAAGTGTCGCAAATGAGGGTGTTTTATTTGACATCCAGCGTCAAGCGTATGGGAAAACTAACATCCGCTGAAGAATTGGCCTTCCGGCTACGCATGACGAGGGATCACATCTATCGTCTGTGCCGCGAGGGGAAACTGCCACACACGCGCATTAACGCTCGGACGATCCGCTTTGACCTCGATGAGATCGAGGCATGGATCGCCAAGGGTAAGCAACCGATGAGGAAGCAGGAGGGGGCCAAGTGAGCATCTCCGTTGATCCACTCACGTTACTGGACAAGGAAGCTCTGGCGCAGCGGCTTTCCATATCAACCGCGCTGGTCAGCAAGCTTGTGGCCGCCAAGCGCATCCCGGTCATCAAGTTGGGTTGGAGAACGCAAAGGTTCTCATGGCCCGCCGTCGAGAAGGCAATGACGAAGCTCACCATCTTGGAGGCCACACGATGACCTCCGAACTTTTCCGCCCGCTGGCAGGCCCATTCTACGAAGGCGATTCATGGATGCTGGCCTTGATGATTGCCGACCTGCGCCGAGGTGGCATCCCCCACGAGGTGCGCGTCATGCCCGATGGCAGCAAAGAGATTTGGCGCAGCGTGGAAGGCTGGCGCGAGGTCATCGAGATCGAGGCCGAGGAGGTGCAATCTTGAGCGCGCCACCCGAGAACGCAAAAGGCGCGACTCCGAGGAGCCGCGCCCGATGCAAAACACTCGCCAGAGAGTTTGCTGATGCGGGCAATGTCAAAGGCCACCAAGAGAAGGAGGCGCAATCATGGCAACGCTAACCCACCAGCGCGAAATCCCGCCGTGTCCTGCACCCGGCAGTGGAACCGTCCACCGCGAATGGATGATGAAGGTTGCATGGGCCTGCCGAATCAACGGCATGACCCCGGAGGCTGCCGCGCAAGAAATTCACGCTCGCATGACCCGGCGACCAACCCCGGCAAACGAGGTCGAGACTGCCGTGCAAAAGGTCTATGAGACAACCGAGCGCATCATCAGTAAAAGCTACGGACCGGGACCGGGACGCTGGCCCGCCGTGAACCGCGAGCAGATCGGGGCCATTGCCGCGCATGGTGTTGGCGTGGTCGATCTATGGGAGGAATCCCCGGTGCGTCTTGATGGCGATACGCCGCAAACCGCAGCGGTCCTGCCGATCTTGTTTCCGGGTGATCCCTTGCTTTGCGCTGGCTCCAAGTTTGATTTCTTCACCGACGCGCTTTCGGTCTTTATCGACCGCGCACACGGCCTTGAGCAGATCGTTCCCTCGCCGATGAAGGCAAAGCATGGGATGACCAAGGCGGGCAAGCGGTCCGAGCATAGTCTTGAGGCCACCGGCCCCCGCCGCTTCATCGTCATCGAGGGCGACCAGATCGACGGCAAGCCCATCCCCAAGGACACGCAAGCCGCGATCCTCTTGCACTTGGCCGAGCGCGCACCGCTCGCCCTGGTTGTCGATAGCGGCGGCAAAAGTTTGCACGGCTGGTTTTTTTGCCAAGGTGCAGACGAGCATAAGCTGAAAAGGTTTTTTGCTTATGCGGTCAGTCTGGGTGCGGACGCTGGTCTATGGACCCGCAACCAATTCGCACGGATGCCAGATGGCACTCGGGACAACGGCAAACGTCAGTCGATCCTCTACTTCAACCCGGAGGTGATCCGATGAAACACGCTACCGAATTTACCGATGAGATCCCGAGTCCGATGATCGACGAGATTGACGGCAAGCCCGCCCTGCAACTACCGGGAGACGATTTGCTTTTGGGAGAGTTTGCCGCCGAACTCGGGCGACTGCTCCGCAATGCTGACGTTTTCGCCCGGCAGGGTTGTGCCTTCACCCTTGACCATGAGGGGCAAAAGCTGGATGCGGTCACTGGTCTATGGTTGAGGACATGGATCGAGGACCATGTTGTTCCTTACCGCACCGCGATGCAAAAGATGGGAGGAGGCAAGACGGTCACGCTCAAGATTAAGAAATCCATGACCGAGGACACGGCTCGGGCCGTGAACGTCAGCAAGCAGTTTCTGGACAACTTGCACAAGGTCGAACGATTCCATCCCTGCCCAATGCCAGTGATGCGCGCCGATGGCAGAATCGAATTGCTCGCACCGGGCATGGATGCCGAAAGCATGACCTTCACGGCTGAAGCCGGGTTCACGCCAGAGGTGATTCCGCTCGATGATGCCGCCGCCGCCCTGCGTGACTTGCTTTGCGAGTTTCCGTGGACCGAGGACGGAGGACGGTCAATGGCCGTGAGCGTTTCCGCGATACTGACCGTCTTTGCTGGAAGCATCCTGCCGCTCGGCAGTGTCGTTCCAGCGTTCGTCTATCTCGGCAATGCCGAGGGATCGGGCAAGACAACGCTGGCGCAGTTGGCAGGCATTACCTATGCCGAGTCGCCTGCCGCCGATCCCGCTCCGACCAAGGAGGAAGAATGGCAAAAGAAGTTGCTGGCCCTCGCCATGTCTGGTCGCCGGGTTGTCTTGTTCGACAATCTCAAGACGCACCTCAATTCGCCCTCGCTTGAAGCCTATATCACAAGCCCGACCTATTGCGGGCGCATCCTTGGCGTGACCAAGGAGTTTTCGGGCGATGCTGGGGCGACCCTGCTTATCACCGGGAACTCGCTCACCATGTCGCCCGACATGAGACGGCGGTGTTTGCTCATCGAATTGTTCATGGAGCAGCTGAAGGCCGAGGACCGCAAGTTTAAGCGCATTCTCGATCCAGAGACGATTCGGGAGGCGAGGCCGCGCATTGTCTCGGCCCTCTGGTCTATCGTCCGGGCATGGGATGAGGCAGGAAGGCCCGCCTGCTCGCATAACAACACCTCCTTTCCGCGATGGTCAAAGACCATTGCCGGCATGGTTGAGTTTGCCGGGTTCGGTTCGCCACTGGCCCCCGCCGAGATCGAAGGCATGGGCGACACCGACACGGCTGATGTTGCCGAGTTGGCAAAGCTGATGAAATCGGGCGAGCAATACACGTTCGGCGATCTGACCGCGATGGCCGAGGACGCCGGGTTGTTTGAGCGGATCTTCCGCGAATCCGACAAGGACGGCAATTTGTCGCCCAAGGGCAAGCAAGTGCTGGCAAAGATGCTCGGGCGATACGCCGGGCGGCAAGTGCTGGCTGGACAGAGGTTCGCCGCCACTGGCAAGGGGCATGGTCGCCGTTACTCCCTGCAAGGTCCGCAAGGTCCGCAAGGTGTTTCAGCTAATGGGAAAAACAATCAAAATCCCAATAGGGCAAAAGACCTTGCTGACCTTGCTGACCATGCTGCCCCGGAGGGCGATCTCATCCAAAGCGTCAGCATCCTTCCACCCGTCGAAGATCCAGAGGATCGGGACACGCCATACTGACCTGTATGTTAACCGATTTAACATACACGCCAGCCCTCGAGGCCGAGGCCGCGCCGACATTAGACGCTAACCCATAGTCATGCAGCAACTCGACCCCGACCAGATCCTTGACTACCGCGCCTACCATGAGGCCGAGGTTGCGACCTACAACTCGGACGCATGGGCCGATGACATTGATGCCCGCCTCGGTTGGAAGGAACCCGAGCCGCTGCCGCAGGCCAAGGCCACCGCAAAGCCCGAGGCCGCCATCATCAGTGAGCAGCTGGAGCAGTTTGCCGAATGGCTCTCACCGAGCAGGCTGAACAAAGCGTCCGTGCATGGCCTCGGTATGCGCGTGCTGGCCCTGCTTTGGATAGTCAATCGAGGGGCGTGCCGCGAGATGAGGCAGCGGGAGCTTGCCAAGCATATCGGTTGCACCCGAGCCGCCGTCTCTTGGAACGTCTGCAAGATGGCCCGCAGCCTCGGCATCCGTGTGCGTGGTATGCGTTCGGAGACAACTGCCGAGGCCAACCGCACCGCAGCGCATAGGACTTGGAAAAAGCGTAAAGAGGCCAGTAGGGAATGATCGAAGCGCAAAAAAAGGAATCTTTTACGCAGGGGAAAACGCTGGGGTTTAGGCGTCATTCCCTATCGATTTGAGCGTTTCCTCTACTTTGACACGGGGCGAACGGCATATGTCCTATCGCATCCTCGCCAAACAACTCGGATTATCCGTGGCCCAAACGCACAAGCTAACCAAACGCGGTATGCCGCAAGATCCCGAGGCCGCCCGCGCATGGAGGCGAGCGCATATCGTTGACCCGCGCAGCAAACAGCAAACCATCTTGCCCGAGTTAAGGGCCGACCTGTCATCGATCAAGGAGCGGATCAGCATCATCCCCGAGCGGCCCGATACGCTGGCCGAGGCCGAGAAGATATTCCTTGAGCTAACCTTTGCCTGCAACGTGGCCGCCAGCCGCGCCAAGCAACTGACAGGGAGCCGGGAACCCGCCGTCGATGAGTTGGGCCGCCGCTGGTCAATGCTCTGCGCTGATTTGCTCCGGCGTAAGCTGGAGGTTGTCGAGAGGGTGCAAACCCTGCGCGTGCAATCGGGTGAGCTGGTTCTCTTTGCCGAGGCCCGCGAAACGTTTGTCAGCTTCCTCCAAGACATTCGGCGGCTGGCCCTCTCGCTCCCCGCGAGCATGGCCGTGAGGTGCAACCCGACAGATCCACCGCTGGCCCAACGTGCGCTGGATGAATGGCTGCGCGGATTCTTCCGCACCCTCAAGACAGGCGAGGAAGCTAACTGATTTGCCATCCGTGGAACCGCGCCATTTGACAGGCGAGCAAACGGCATGACCCGATCATCTGACCAAAAGAAAACCCTGCGCGGCCTGTTCTATGCCGCGACCCTCGGCAGCAAAGCCGCAGCCGAGAAGGTGAAGCAAACCCTTGAATCCCTGCGCGTGGGCCGACCCCGCCGCAAGCCTGCCGCACCGCGCAAGGCCGCACCCATCATCCGCAAGGCGACTCCCGCCGCAAGGCCCGCCGCTGCCGTCAGCAAAGCCCACCAGGGCGACGATGGAAGCAACTTGATGGCCGCCCGCGCCTATGCCGACCGAGTGCGTCTCAAGGCCCGCATCCTTGCTCACGCGCAGAACGGCAACGCAACACCCTCGGAGATTGCTTTCTGCAAGCTGGCCGCAAAGTTGCCGCGCAGCCGGCCGACCGAGGCCAATACCCTGCGCGAGTGGCGCGCTTATGCCGCTGCCGTGGAATCGCTCAAGGCCGCCATCAACAAGACCAAGGTCACTTTCTAATTCTATGAAAAGCAAAACAACCGCCACCGCTGCGCTGGAAATCATCCAGCCAAAGCAAATCATCGACCGCCACCTGCGCCCTGCTATTGCGCCTTTCAAGGCCGAGCTACTCGCCGCTGCCGAGGTTGACCGCCAACTCTCCGCGACGATGGAGAGGGAGCATCCCAATGCCGTGAAGCTGGCCGCCGAGGAACTATTTCAAAGGGCCACCTCTGGTGATGCCGAGGCCGAGGCCGCCATTCGCGCCGAGGGCGGCTTGGACGAATGGAAGCGCAAGCGCATGGCCTTCTTTGACCTCTCCCGCGCCAAGCATCAAGCCGCCTGCAAGGCATCCATCCCGCTATGGACGAAGGTGAGTGCGGCCCTGCTCTCGGGCATCGAGGCCGCCGACCGCGAGATCCAAGACCAATGGGTGAAGGTCTGCGAATTTCTCGGGGAACCCTCCGACTTGAGCCGCTGGAACCAATACTGCCGCAACATCCGCAACGGCATCGAGCGCGCACCCTTTGCCGCTGAAAAACTCTCCCACGGCTCAAGCTGGCAGCTGGAATCCCTCGGCCTGCGCGAACTGCTCGACTAATGCCATGAGCAACCGCCGACCCAAGACACCCATCTATCTGCTCACGGCGAAACGCCTGCGCCGGGAGCATGGTCTGTCGTGGCATCGTATTCGTCGGGCCGTGGATCAAGAACGCATCACTCCCTTTGCCGTCAACGGCGACAGCCCGAATGACGCCATCTACTTCCACCCCGATCAGTTGGAGGTGTTGATCGATACCTGCAAGAATCGGCCCAAGAGACGCTGGCAGACGGCATCGACAACGCACGAGGTTGCCGCAGGAGAGGCTTTGCCGCCCGATGGCGTGGATTGAAAGTGTTTGAAATCTATGCGGGCGATCTGCGCGAGGCTGGCCTGTGGTGCGTTCCTTTGGGCTGCGCGCTGTTTGCGCCTCTGGCCGTTTAGGTGATGCCGTGGCGAGGCTGCCGCCCTGCATACGGAGTATGATGGAGTGTGACGGAGTGTGACACCCGCCTGTCAACATAAACCGATTAAATTACCAAAGGTTGACAGAGGGGATGGCCGCGCCATGTGAGACGGCGCAAAAAATTGCGTCATCTGGTTTCCACCATGCCCGCCGCAGGGCATAGCCGCACCCTCAAACGTAAGTGCATTTTTGCACTTAGGTTGTTTCCACCATGCCCGCCGCAGGGCGTGGCCGCACCCGATGGCCGCGATGGCCTCGATGGCGGCAGGGATGGCGGGGGAGTGACGGCGGGGCAGGGGAGAAGCGAGTGACTTTCAGTGCCCGATTGAATTTCTAAAGGGCACTATGCGGGCACTGACCAAGTAGGCTTTTTCGCCGATTCTCTGTAACTCGTTGATTCAGAGAGTGCGGCCAAGAGGAGTCGAACCTCTAACCTTCTGATCCGTAGTCAGATGCTCTATCCAATTGAGCTATGGCCGCGTGGTTGGACGGAAATAATTAACTGCGCCGGGTGGGCTGGTCAAATGGATTCAAGCGCCCAACATCCTTCAATGACCGCCGCCGCCCGCCGCGAGTTCCCCAGGTTCCGCTCGGTCCTCCTTAAGGAATGCCCAGAGGGCAGCGGAGATGGCGAGGGCAACGGCGCAGATAATAAAAGTGATCGATTTGTCGACCGCAGCGCCGATGACCGTGCCGATGGCCACGCTGACGATGATTTGGGGAATGACCACCGACAGGTTGAAGATGCCCATGAAAGTACCCATACGGGCTTTGTCCACGCTGTCGCTCATGATGGCAAAGGGCAGGCTGACCACGGAGGCCCAACCGATACCGACAATGGCCATCAGGCCGTAGATCGCCGATGCGGTTTGGCCGAACAGGGTGATCCCGGCGTACCCGAGGGCCATGATGAAAATGCAAAGCGTATGGGTGCGGACGAGGCCGACTTTCTTGGCCATGGGTTGCAGCACGGCAACAGGCAGAATGAAGCCGACAACATTCATGATGAGGAAAGAAATGGAAATGACCTGTCCGAGAGAGGTTTTTTGGGCCTCGTCCAAATCGGCCGCCCCGGGAAAAAGCGCGTGCTGCGCATAGGCAAACATGAAGACAAACATGGTTTGCACGCCAAGCCAGGTGAAAGCGTGTGCCATGGAGATGTGAAGGAGGCGGGGCAAATTGGTCTTGCCGGGTCCGTCCGCGGGTTCGGTCGGCGCGTCGTGCGCGGCGACCGGGCCAAGATCGCGAGGCTCTTTGAGAAAGAAGGCGGGGATGACGTTGAAGAAAAAAACGAGGCCAACCCCGAAATAAATGAGGGCGTAGTTGCCGAAGATTGCGCCGATGACGTAGGCCAGTACGCCGAACATGCCGGAGATGGTCTGCATCCAAGTGAAGCCTTTGGTCCGGGCTTCGCCTTCGGGGGTCAGGTCGGCAATGATCGACCGGGTCGGGTTGAACCCGACGTTAATAGCCAGATCAAGGGTAAGGGCGACAATGATAGCGGTCCACAGGATTTGGATACCGGAAAGCTCACTCAACTGGCCGAGGAACGGCAGAGCGAGAAGCATGAGCGATGCGGTAACACCGCCGATGAGGATGAACGGACGCCGGCGTCCGCCCCAGAACCAGACTTTGTCACTAATCAGGCCGACGATCGGCTGGGCCAGGAGGCCAGCCAGCGGTCCGGCCAGCCAGACAAGACCGACATGCTCGATGGAAAGATTGTATTTGGTGCTGAGGATCCAGCTCAGTGCGGAAATCTGCACACACAAGGCGAAGCCCATGGCCGTGGAAGGCAGGCTGAGGAGGACGTAAAACGGATTTGTCAGTTTTTGCGGATCGTTCATGGGCCGGTCGGGTGCGACATTCTCCTGCGGGGAAGGCGAGAGCGAAGAGGCAGAGCCCTAGGACTTTTTGCCGTCTTGCTCGATGAGCTCCCAGAACTTGTGGTTGCCGGCCAGTTGCTCGTCTTCGGCCATGGGCAGGCTGGTGCGAAAAAGGAAGTCACGGATGGTATTTTTGCTCAGCACCCGGCGGATGAGGAGGCCGTGGTTGTGCGGCTCGAAGTAAATGCGGTAGTCGCCCGCGCGATAGCGATAAAGCGTGCGCCCGTCGCGCGAAACCTTGCCGTACAGCTTCGGATCAAGATTATCCAGACTGTCGGGTAGCACCTGAAATTCGCCAAGGATCTCCAGCTGCAAGAGCTTGGGTAAGGCTGCCATTTCGGCCGCACTCAGGTCGTTGAAGATTATCTGCAGCATCAGGGCAGGGGATATTGCATCGGCCCCGCGCCGAAGAAAAGGAGCGAGACAACAACGAGAAGGGCGCCATAGACTACTCCGAACCAGGCGACAAAACGGAAGCGTCCCGGCGGCCGCGATACCCATTGGAGCGCATCGCGCATGACATAGGGCGCACCGACTAAGACAAGGCCGGCGACAGCCCAGCCGTAAGCGAGAACAACGAGGATCAGACGACTTTGCTCGGGGCGGAGGAAAGCGGCTCCCAGCAGCGGTTCGGCCGCCAAGAGGGCCAGGATACCGACGGCGCGGACGGAGAGAAATTCCTCAGCGAACAAAGGGACCATGACGGCGGCAGCCAGAATGGCCCCACAAATGAGGGTACGGTTCGGGGAGAACTCCCCGAGGTCCATGGTCGCAGCCAGCCAAAAAGCCCAAGCGGCGGCGAGCAGGAAGAGAGACAATCCGGCCGAATAAGAGCGGGGAAAATGACGCAACTTGTCGATCGTCCAATCCGTCCGGAGCAAAGCAAAAGCGTGCGCGGCGACCAGACCAAAACCGGTCACCAGACCGACCGTGCGCAATGAAAAGTCGTAGATCATGAGAAAAGAACCCGTTCTTCAACACCTTTCACGCGGTCATGACAAGCCCGGCAACTCATTCCCGGGCGGCGTGCGCCGCCGCGGCGAGAGGGGCGACGAAGGATACTATCCGATCGACAAAGTCGGGGATGTCACCGCATTCGCCCATGCGGCGCACAATGGCACTGCCCACCACCACGGCATCGGCTTGACGCGCCACTTGGGCCGCTTGTTCCGGAGTGGAAATCCCGAAGCCGACGGCCACCGGCAAGTCGGTGTGCCGCCGGATTTCCGCGACCTGACTCGCGATGGAGTCGGATAGCTGGGTCTGCTCGCCGGTCACGCCTTCGCGGGAGACATAGTAGATGAATCCGTCAGCCGTGCGGGCGATCATCTCCATGCGGGCCGGAGGCGTGGTCGGCGCGATCAGCCGGATGGACTTGAGGCGGTGTTTGTCGGCGAGTTCGCGGTTGGCCGCAATTTCGTCCGGCGGAAGATCCAGAATCAACACGCCATCGACGCCGGCTTCGGCCGCTTCCTCGTGGAATTGTTCGAATCCGTGGATGTAGACCGGATTGAGGTAGGTGTAGAGAACGACAGGAACGTCCGAGGCCGAACGGATCCGTCGCACGGATTGCAGCACCTTGTCCAAAGTGGTGCCGGCCTCGAGGGCACGCTGGGCGCCCAGCTGGTTGACCACGCCGTCGGCCAGAGGATCGGAGAAAGGCACGCCAAGCTCGACAATATCGACGCCGGCCGCGGCCAAAGCAGGCACCAAACGCTCGGTGGCTTCAAGGGACGGATCGCCGGCCGTGATATAGGCGACAAATCCGCTGCGGTTTTCTGCGCGCAAGGAGACAAACTTTTCGTCGATGCGGTTCTGCATAGCCGGACTGTTGTAGGGCCAACCGCGCGCGGATCCAACATTTTGCGCGTGCCGTGCGGTGCTCGGAGGCTTAGCAATGACTGGGCATGACAGTGCCGATTACTGAAAAAGCGCTGGCCGCCGCCGCTGGATGGCCGGTCGTCCACGCGGCACGCAAGCTCCGTGACACAGGCAAGGTCCTGCGGGTTTCTTATGATCCGCCGCTGCTTAGAGGCGCGGTGCGTATGGGCTCAAGAACTTATGGCGCCGGCTTGAAGTTGGGACCTGAGTTGGAAAATCTCTGCAGCTGTTTCGATTCCTGGTCCGAAGGGAAAGTTTGCGTGCACTCGGTCGCGGCGGCCTTGGTCCTGATCCAAGATGGGCCGAAAGGTCCGGAGTGCGGTCCTAGTGGGCCGACCGCCGTTGCCCCGCCATCCGTTCAATAACCATAGACAATATATGTCATGTATAGTCGCAATCAGTGTAAGCCGGCCCTTTAGCCGAGTATTTCAGTGATGACGCGTTCCTTATTTGTTGATTCCGCCCTCCGGCGCCGTGCGGCCGTCCAAATGGGTTATGCCGCACTTTTTGCCACCTTTGTTCTCGGGCCCAACCTGCGGGTGGCTCCAAGTGTCCTTTTGGTTGCCGCGACCGCCTTGGCGGCCATTTGGCTGGTCGGGGGTCTGGCCGCTTGGGTGAAACTGCCGCGGGCCGATGAGTTGTTACTCTGCGGCGCAGCGGCACCCTTGATGGTCGGGCTGACCCAAATGGCGTACCGTCTGGATTTCCTCCGCGTCCACGGTGCCCTCGCCCGTCCGGGGGTCGAGAGTGATTCCGCCGCGGCCTTTGCGGTGTTGTGGGCGGCCGAGGTGGTCTTCGTGCTCCTGCCTGGTGTTTTGTTTGTTTGGTGGAATGCGCGCTCGCTGACCCCGGTCGAGCCTCCTTCCTTCCGCGTTCAATCGGCCCGGAGTCGGCCCTCTTCGTCTAAAAGTCGCAGGTAATCAGCGACCGCCTCCTGCCACGACCGCATGGGGCGTCCGATCAGGGCCTCGATGCGGGCACAGGACATGGGGCTGTAAACGGGCCGCTTCGCGATCATAGCCGTAATGTCGGCGAGTCGGAGCGGTTCGACCGTACGGGTTTGGACCGGAGCGCCGAGGACTGCTGCAACTGTGATCCCCTCCTCCGCCCAGTCACGCCAGGTGCACACGCCACGGTTGCACACGTGGTAGATGCCACCCGGAGCGGATGGGGCGAACAAGGCCCGGAGCGCACCCGCAATGTCGAGCGTGTAACTGGGCGAGGACCATTTGTCGGCCACCGCTTTGACCGGCTCGCCACGCAGGGAGGTCTGCACTGCCTTGTCGACAAAGCTATCGCGGTCCGGCCCAAAGACCCACGCGACCCGGACCACGGCGTGTTGGCCGTCCGCCGCCATGACCTGTTGCTCACCTTCGAGCTTGGTTTGGCCGTACCACGAGATCGGCTCTGGGGCGGCATCCTCGGCGTAGGGCTCCTGTGCTTGACCGGAGAAAACGTAATCCGTGCTAATCTGGATCAGCCGCGCCCCCACCTCGGTGCAGGCGCGGGCCAAGGCGCCGGCCGCATCGGCGTTGACCGTGCGGGCCAGATCACGCTCGGTTTCGCAGAGGTCGACATTGGTCAGGGCGGCGGAGTTGATGACGATCGCCGGCGCTTCCGCGCGCACGCGGTTCGCGCAGGACGCCGGATCGGAAAGGTCGCTCTCGGCGCGGCCCAAAGCGCGGACATCGCCGTGCGCGGCGTAGGTGCGTACCATGGCGGCACCGAGCCGACCCCGGGCTCCGTAGATGAGGATTTTCGGACGACCCGGCGTCATGGAGCCGGCGGCGCGGTCAGGGCTCCGAGCATAAAGGCATGCATCTCGTTCTCGAGCATATCGAACTGCTTGTCCTCCGAACGGATCTTGAGGAACCACTCCATGCTTTCGTGCATCAAGCGGATGCCGAGGACGGTGGCGAAGGCGCAGAAAAAGCGTGCATTGACTTGGTGTGACTGGAGTTGCGGTATGGTGCGCTGCAACTCGGTGTGGTAACAATCGAGTACGGGTTTGTAGAAAGTTTTGTGGATTTGGGAAAACCGTTTGGGGTCGTCGATCATCATTTGGGCGACGAGGCGCACCGTGATGGCGCGGGTATTTTTGCCCTGGCGCAGTGCCTTGAACATGGGATCAATCAGGGCACCAACCAGCTCGCGGACCGGAATGGGCTCCCGCCCGTGCTTCTTGCGAAGTTTGTCCAAACGTTCAAGACGCTCGGAATTGATCGGGGTGAGCCGGCGATCGGCCAAGGCGAAGATGAGCTTGTCCTTCGATCCGAAATGGTAATTCACCGCGGCGAGGTTGACTCCCGCGAGCAAAGTGACGTCGCGCAACGACATCCCGTGAAAGCCGCTCGCGGCGTAGATGCGCTCGGCCGCGCGGAGGATGCGTTCTCGGGTCGAATCAGGGGATTTTTTGGGCATACGGACGTTTGAAAAATGGTCCGGATGGAGCCCCCCGTCAATCCCTGTCTTGGCCGGACGGTCAGTGCGGGCTAATCTACCGCCATGAAGGTGGATCCTCCGCACCCGGACGTAGCCGAATTGCGGCGCAATTACACCCGCGACGGATTGCGCCGAAGCGAGCTCGACCCTGACCCCATCGGGCAATTTCGCCGGTGGTTTGCCGATGCCGTGGCCGCTGAATTGCTCGAGCCCAATGCCATGATTCTCTCCACTACCGACGGGCACCGCCCGAGTTCCCGCACCGTATTACTCAAAGCCTACGACGACCGGGGATTTGTTTTTTTCACCAACTATGAAAGCCGTAAAGCGCGGGAGATAGCGCTCTGTGCCGAGGTCAGCCTGCTTTTTCCTTGGTATCCGCTCGAGCGGCAAGTCGGGCTGCTCGGGCGAGCCGAGCGCATTACTGCGGCAGAGTCTTTGGCCTATTTTGCTTCCCGTCCCCACGGCAGCCGCTTGGGCGCCTGGGTTTCGCCGCAAAGCTCCGTGGTCAGTTCCCGGCAATGGCTCGAAATGAAATGGGAAGAAGTAGAACGCAAGTTTTCCGACGGCGAGATCCCCTTGCCCTCTTTCTGGGGCGGGTTCCGGGTCGTGCCGAGAGAGTTCGAGTTTTGGCAGGGGCGGGAAAACCGCCTGCATGACCGGTTCCGCTACCAGAAATCGGCAGATGGCTGGGTGGTCGACCGTCTGGCTCCCTGAGCCAAGCGCCCTACGGACAACCACTGCGTCCCCAGGGCCGAGAGGATTCTCGACGTCTGTGTTCTGACCCTCTACCTTTTCGCCTTTATTTATGACTAAAAGCAAAGCGCTCGTCGGCAACATGGTCATAGCCCAAAGCGGCGGACCCACCATGGTGATCAACCAAAGCCTCATTGGCGCCGTCCTCGAGGCCAAAAAGCACAAGCAGATCAAGAACATCTACGGCTCCCTGCACGGTATCGCGGGCATTCTCGGGGAAAACTTCATCGACCTGGGCAAGGAAAGCGCTGCGACACTTGCAGCCGTGGCCGGAACACCTTCCTCAGCCCTCGGGTCGGTCCGCAAAAAGCCGACCAAAGAGGATTGCCTGGCCATCTTCAAGGTGCTGAAAAAGTACGACGTCCGCTATTTTTTCTACATTGGCGGAAACGACACGGCCGAAACCACGCACATCATCAACGAGGAGGCCAAAGCCGCCAACTACCCGCTGCAGTGCTTCCATATTCCCAAGACGATCGACAACGACCTGCGGGAAAACGACCACACGCCGGGATTCGGGAGCGGGGCGCGCTTTGTCGCCGCCGCCTTCATGGGCGACAATCTCGACAACCGCGCCCTGCCGGGGGTGAAGATCAACGTTATCATGGGACGGCATGCCGGTTTTCTGACTGCAGCGGCGGCGTTGGCCCGCGTCCACCCCGACGACGGTCCGCACCTCGTCTACTTGCCCGAGCGCCCGTTCGACGAAAACAAATTCGCCAAGGACGTGGAGCGGGTCTACGCCAAGCTCGGTCGCTGCGTGGTTGCCGTGTCCGAAGGTATTTGCGACAAGAACGGCACGGCCATCGCGGCCAAGCTGAGCAAGGAAGTTGATTCGCACGGCAACGTCCAACTGAGCGGATCCGGAGCACT
>CAMBSX010000043.1 GCA_945870655.1 Chthoniobacter flavus
GCCGCTTATTTTCTGGCCGGCGTGGGCATCACACCGCACACCCTCTTCCTCACGGACTATCTTCACCGTGATCTGCATATGGCAACGGCAAGCAGCATCCACTACTACAGCTTGATCGGTCTGGGTGGCTTCCTCGGGGCTCTGGCCGGCGGTGCCGCGGCGCGCACGCTCGGCACCGGGGGGAGTCTCTCCGTTACTTACCTATTGGGCACCGCGGCGGTGGCGCTGATCTTGCTGAGCTCAGAGCCGGTCTGGATTTCCCTCTCCGTGTTGGCCATCGGCTTCTTTCTTCTCGCCTGTGTCGCGCTCTCGTCACAAGCGACTTCCGAAATTGTCAGCGCGGCGGACCATCCTCGCTATTGGGGGTTTCTTACCCTGACGCTCGGTGCGGGCATCACCGTCGGCAGTTACGCCCTCGCCTGGATGGTCGACGTGGGCGGGTCCTACCGCTCCACGTTTGTGGTTGCCGCGTTCGGACTCGCGCTCGCATTTTTTCTCACCACAGGGTCAAGGATCGGTCGTGCTCAAGAACCGGCTGTTTCGTAAGCGCGCGCGATACGCAGCAGACGGGCTTCCTCGAAGGCCGGTGCCATGATTTGCAGGCCAACCGGCAATTTCTTGCCGTCCACCTCGGCGTCACCACAGGGAATGCTTATCCCGCAAATGCCAGCGAGATTCGCCGCGATGGTGAAGATGTCAGCCAGATACATCTGGAGCGGGTCGGCCATGCGCTCGCCGATCTTGAAGGCGGGCACCGGCGAGGTCGGAGAGAGGAGGCCGTCGACTTTATGGAAGGCCTCTTCAAAGTCGCGGCGGATCAGGGTGCGGACTTTCTGCGCACGCAGGTAATAAGCGTCATAGTAGCCACTGCTCAACACATAGGTGCCGAGGATGATCCGGCGTTTCACTTCCTTGCCGAAGCCCTCTCCACGGGTGCGGCCGTAATGGTCGGCCAGATCGCGCGGCGCTTCGGCGCGTTTCCCGTAACGCACGCCGTCAAAGCGCGCGAGGTTGGCCGAGGCTTCCGCCGTGGCAATGATGTAGTAGTCGGCCACCGCATATTTGGTATGGGGCAGCGAGACCTCGATAATTTCCGCGCCCAGGCCGCGGTAGACCTCGATGGCCGCACGCACGCGAGCCTCCACCTGGGGGTCCATCCCCTCGACAAAGTATTCCTTGGGCACACCAAGCTTCAGGCCCTTGACCCCGTGGTTGAGCATGGCCGAGTAATCCGGCACAGGCAGGTCGAGGGAGGTAGAATCGAGCGGGTCGTGACCGGCAATGGCCTGCAGCACGAGGGCGGCATCCTCTACCGTGTGGGTGAAAGGTCCGATCTGGTCGAGTGAGGAGGCAAAAGCAACCAGACCGTAGCGCGAGACGCGTCCGTAGCTCGGCTTCAAGCCGACACAGCCACAAAGGGCCGCCGGTTGGCGGATGGAACCGCCGGTATCCGAGCCGAGCGAGGCCAGCGCTTCATCCGCCGCCACCACCGCGGCGGAACCGCCGCTCGAGCCGCCCGGAATACGCTCCGGATCGCGCGGATTGCGCGTGATGCAGAGCGAGGAATTCTCGGTGGATGATCCCATGGCAAATTCGTCCATGTTAGTGCGGCCGAATGGAATCGCCCCCGCGGCGCGCAACTTGGTGATGACCGTGGCGTCATAGGGCGCGATGTAGCCTTGAAGAATTTGTGACGCGCAAGTACAGGGTTCACCCTCGACATTGATCACATCTTTGATTGCCACCGGAATCCCGCCGAGAGGCAAAGTCATGTCGGTCTTTTCAGCCAAGGCGCGGGCCCGCTGGTAATCGCGGGAAAGGTAACCGCCGACGGCCGGATCGGTCCGTTCGATCGCGGCCTGGACTGCATCGACCAGTTGCACGGGGGACAGTTCGCCGGCTTGGATCAAGCGGCGGGCTTTGGCAATGGTGAGTCCCTCAAGATTCATCACCCCTCCACCACCTTGGGCACAAGAAAAAGCCCGTTGCCGCAATGCGGGGCATTGGCCGTGGCCTGCTCCTGGGTGAAACCATCGCGCGGCACGTCGGCACGGAACACATTGTAGACGGCCGACGCATGAGCCGTCGGCTCGATGCCATCCACGTTCACTTCGTCGAGTTGTTCGATGTAGGAGAGAACGTGGTCGAGTTGCGGTTGCAATTCGGTGATTTCTTCTTCGGTCAATCTCAGGCGGACCAGATTGGCGATATAGCGGACGTCGAGGTGTGGAGCACTCATGGGTAAGCCTTTGTGGTTACCGCGACCGCATGGTGATGTCGAAACGTTTCCGTGCGTGAGAACGGGCACGGACAGACCGCTCGTTCCTCCGCGGCGTTCCGCGGCAGGATAGCTGTCCGTTCATTGATCCCCCGAGAGCCGCAACAACACCTTGCCCCCGCCTTCCTCCGCACGGGTCACGGCCGCCGAAACTTCCCCGAGCGGGAATTCCGCAACAACCCGTGGCGCGAAACATCCGGAGGCCGCGAGTCGGAAAATTTGGTCGAAAAGGGAGCTGACTTGCTCCGGCGGTGCGGCGCGCAGCCAGCGGGTGAGCCAAAATCCGCGGAAAACCAGATCGCGAAAAATGAGGAATCCGTTGGGGATTTTCAGCGCTTCCTTGCTCATTGCGCCGTACGTGACCAGCGTGCCAGCGGAGGCAAGCAGTCCGGCCAGCCGCGTGGCGGAAACCCCGCCAACCGCATTCAAGGCGAGCCGCGGCACGGCCCCACCGAGTACTTCCTTCGCGACCGCCGCCATGTCCTCACCATCGACCACCACCGCATCAGCTCCGAGCGCCCGGAGTTCCTCGGCCGCAGAAGCACGTCGGACCACATTGAGCGTTTTCCAACCATGGTGGCGCGCGATTTCGATCACCGCCCGGCCGACCGCCGAGGTTGCCGCATTTTGCAGCACCCAATCCCCCGGCCCGAGGGCAGTAAATTGGTGCAGGAGGAGCCAAGCAGTCGGCGGGTTGACCCGCAACACGGCAGCATGGTCCGCCGCCAGTCCATCTGGCACCGCCACCACACGGTCCAACGGCCAGTTGCCCAACTCCCGCCAGGCTTGACCATCAACGAGCACTTTCCGGCCGAGCCATGGCCCGTCCACGCCCGTACCCGTGGCCACCACCCGCCCGCACCCCTCACTGCCGGGCACGTCGGGCAAATCCCTCGCCTCGCCATACTTACCCTCAATCATATTGAGATCCGCAGGGTTGATCGGCGCGCAGGACATGCGAACACTGACCTCATGCTCCCGGGGCGGCACTGCGGTGACTTGATCAACCTGAAGCACTTGGCAGGGCGGTCCGCACCGATGGTAGCGCGCAGCAGGGATGGAGGTCATGTTTTGATCTTAGCGACTCGGCAGGCGGATGAAATGCCGCATCGTCCCGAACCAGAAACTGTGAGCTCAGTCCGCGGCCCGTTTTTTGTGCTGCCACGCCGCGGTGATCCGGCCAGAATGACAAGCGATGAAAGTCCAACCGCTGGATTTCGAAAAACCTATTGCCGAGCTGGAAGACCAGTTGCAGAAGCTGCGCGACAAAGCCAACGGGTCGGATCTGGGGGTCGACTCGGAGGTCGGCAAGATCGAGAAAAAAATCGGTGCCCTGAAAAGGGAAATCTACGAGAACCTTACCGCTTGGCAGCGCGTGCAGATCGCCCGCCACACGGCACGACCATTCGCCCTTGATTACCTCGGGCTGTGCTTTGAAGACTTCACTGAACTGCACGGCGACCGCCTTTTCGGCGACGATGCGTCGATGCCCTGCGGGTTGGCCAAGATCGGCGGACGTCCCGTTGCGGTGGTGACGAACCAGAAGGGACGCAACACGAAGGAAAATATTCTCCGTAATTTCGGCAGCGCCCACCCCGAGGGCTACCGCAAAGCCTTACGCGTCATGCGCCTCGCGGCGAAGTTCGGCCTTCCTATCGTCGCCTTGGTCGACACGCCCGGCGCTTTCCCGGGCATCGGTGCGGAGGAACGGCACATCGCAGAATCCATTGCGGTGAACCTGCGGGAGATGATGCTGCTCGAGACGCCCATTGTCGCTGTGGTCATCGGGGAGGGCGGCTCCGGCGGCGCTCTGGGTATCGGTGTGGCCGACCGCGTGCTCATCATGGAAAACGCCTACTATTCGGTGATCAGTCCCGAAGGCTGCGCCGCTATCCTTTGGAAACACCGGAGCCATGCCCCGGAAGCTGCTGAGGCCCTCAAGCTGACCGCTCCCCACCTGATGGAACTCGGACTGGTCGACGGAGTGGTTCCCGAGCCACAGGGCGGCGCCCACCACGACCACCAAGGTGCGGCGGCACTGCTCAAAAAAACGATCTTGGAAAACCTCGACACGCTGGCCAAAGAGTCACCGTCTCAACTTCTGGCTGCGCGCTACGACAAATTCCGTGCCATGGGTGTCTTCAGCGAAGAGTGAGATGCTTGATCCGCGCGAGCAGCCAGCGGATGCAGCAGGGGGGAAATCCAGTCCGAGCGCAGCGCTCAGGGTGCCATGAGGCTGCCGGGTCCGAGGGCCTGCAATTCATTGCTGCGGTCGAGCGGATGCTCGGCAGGGGTCAGTTGCAGGTCGAGAACTTCTGCCCCTCGGGCGATGCGGACAGCCACCGGTTCGCCAGCCGTCAGGAAGAAAGAGGCGTCGAGGGCATCCTCCGGGTCGTGGATGGTGATGTCACCCACTTGAAGGACAACATCGCCCGAACGGAACTGGCTGGAGGCCGGACCGCTAGGGTCGACTCTGTCGATCATCAGGTGCGAGCCCTGCACGGCCACCGGCATTTCGTGCACGGACACACCGGCCCATCCATGACGCACGTCACCGAAGCGCACAACGTCTTGACGCACTTTCTCCGCGGCGCGAATGGGGAGGACAAAACATCCGGCACCGGACTCAAGCCCGCTGACCAACACGCCAACCACCTGGCCGTCAAGGTTCAGCACGGGGCTGCCCCCCTGGCCGCGCTGCACCGGAATATTCGCCCGGATATGTGTGGTGGTAAAAAATTTTCCCTGCGACTTCCGGTCAAGACCGCCCGCGATGCCGAAGCTCGGCGAGACGTCGTGGTCGAAGGGAAAGCCGACCACCACGAGGGGTGAGGAGGCTTTCACCTCTCTGCACTCGCCCTTTTCGAGAAAAGGCGTTGCCCCTGCTCCATCAACCTTGATCAGGGCGATGCCGCTCCGCGGATCTTTGGCCAGCAGCTTGGCTGGCCAGCGTTGGTCTCCGCGCGTGACCGAAACACTCAGCCCGTCGCCAACCACCGAAGCCAGCGTATAAATGGTACCGGTTGCATCGGCAAAGAAACCTGTGCCGGAAATCTTGCCAAGTTCGTCATCCGACTCGACCCGCACGACGGAAGGAACAGCGGACTCAAAAACCTCGCTCACGGTGGCCTCAATGGCATCCGCCATGGTGGAGTCATCCACCTCCAGATGCTGAGGCGGGCCGGCCGGATCAGCTGCGGCCGGGCCGGACAGCGCCGCGCCCGCCAGCACGGCGCACAGACTAAAAGCTGTAGGGCGACTCATAACTCACCGGCCGGGCCTCGAGCACGTAGTGCGGGGGAAATTCAGAACGCGAGGAGACAGGGAAGCGGATGTCGCCGCTGCCGGGCGGCAGGACGTTGACCGTAGGACGGGGATCATTGAGCGCCAGACCGGGACCGGTCGGCGCAGTATCTTTCTGGGTGACGAGAATGAAAGTGGACAGTACCACGGCCGCAGCGGCCACCCCGGCATAAGCCAGATTCGGCACACGAAACTCGGGGAAAACACTGACCAGACGTTCCCAGAGAAGATTCCAAGTGGGCTGGCGGAGAAGTTCGGAGCGCTGGCGCTCGTTAAATTCGTCGAGGAAGCGCTCGAAGTAATCGGACGTCGGAGTTTCGTATCGCTTGAGGCGAAGAAGTTTATGGATGTCCGTATTCATAGGCTAATTGACCAAAAATTCCTGCAGGTAATTTTGCAGTTGGCGGTGCGCGTAAAAGAGACGAGAGCGCACAGTGCCCTCGGAAACCCCGAGGACTTTGCCGATTTCGGCGTGTGGCATTCCTTGGATATCAAACATAGTGACCACGGCTCTGTGTTCATTCGACAGCTTCATCATAGCCTCGTTCAATCTTTGCTGAAGCTCTTTGAGATTCACTTCTCGTCTGGCGTCCGGGCCCGAAGTCATTTCAATGAAGTCCGGGTCATGATGGATCCCGTTGTCGACGTCATCAAGGCTCATACTGTAGGTACGGGACCGCTTTTTCAGGAAGTTGATCGTCATGTTGGTGGCGATCGTATGGAGCCAAGTGTAAAAGCTGGATTTGCCCCGGAAACCTTTGATCGAGCGGTAGGCCTTGGCAAAGACGTCCTGTAGCAAGTCGTTGGTATCCTCGTGGTTGGACGTCATATGATAGACCAACCCATAGAGGCGGGGGCTGTATTTGCGCACCAAGTCGTCAAAAGCACGCGGATCACCGGCCTGAGTGCGCGCCACGAGATCGACATCTTTGATCTCCTGCTCTTCGACGGTTTCGGCCATAAAGAATCCAAGGCTAACAGACGCTCCACCGCGGGGGAAAGGAGAAGCGGCGCATCCCCGTTCAGGACAGCCTCTCCATGGCCCTGCCGAAGAGAACACTCAGCGTGGACGCTGCCGAACGTCCCGTTTCCATCACTTCCTCGTGGGAGAGCGGTTGCCCGGTGACCCCGGCAGCCCAATTGGTCAGGCACGAAAAGGCCGCCACCCTCAGACCGAGCGCGCGGGCCTGGACAGCTTCAAAGACGGTCGACATTCCCACCGCATCGGCCCCTAGCATGCGCAGCATACGCACTTCCGCCGGTGTCTCGTATTGCGGGCCGGGAACACAGGCGTAGACCCCTTCATGCAAAGCCAGGCCGGACTCGACGGCCAGACCGCGAAACAAATCCCGCAAACGCGCATCGTAAACTTCCGACATGTCGAAAAAGTTGGGGCCGCCCGACAATGGGGAGGCAGCCGTGAGATTCAGGTGGTCGTTCAACATCATCCATCCTCCCGGGGCAAAGTGCGGATTCAAGGTGCCGGCCGCATTGGTCAGGACCAGCACCTCCGGCCCGAGCGAAGCCATCAGGCGGACCTGCGCCGCCACCTCTCTCGGGGTGTGGCCCTCGTAGTAATGCACGCGGCCCTTAGCCAGGAGGATCCGGACGCCACCCAATTCGGCACAGACAAATTCTCCTTCATGCCCGGGCACCCCGGATTCCGGCAGGCCAAGAATCTTCGCGTAGGGCACGGCGAAAAGTCGGTCGCAGGCCGTGGCGAATCCCCCGAGCCCGGAACCCAGGACCAAAGCAACCTTCGGACGAAAAGCGGCCAACTCGGCCGGAACGTCGGGAAATTCGTCCGGGCAGGGGATCGCGGACGCCATGGGGGAGAGTTTCAGACCTCCTTGATCAAGACCGAGGAATTGTGGCCGCCAAACCCGAAAGAATTACTGATGGCAACCTTTACCTTCTTCTCCCGTGCCTTGAGCGGCACGTAGTCGAGATCGCACTCGGGGTCGGGGTGGTCGAGGTTGATCGTCGGTGGCACGATGCCCTCGCGCATGGCCATGACGCATGCGGCCATTTCCACTGCGCCGGCTGCCCCGAGCAAATGGCCGGTCATCGATTTGGTCGAGCTGACGAGCAGGCCGCCGTTGCGCGCGTGATCGCCGAAGGCGCGCTTCACCGCCTTGGTCTCGCAGACGTCGCCCACCGGGGTCGATGTCCCGTGGGCATTGATGTAGTCGACCTCCTCCGGGTTGACCTTCGCATGCTTCATCGCCATGGCCATGCAGCGGGCCGCACCCTCACCTCCGGGCAGCGGCGCACTCATGTGGTAAGCATCGGCGGTAAGGCCGTAACCCGCCACCTCGCAATAAATTTTCGCCCCGCGCTTTTTCGCGTGTTCGTACTCCTCGAGGATGAGGATGCCGGCGCCCTCGCCCATGACAAATCCGTCGCGGTCCTTGTCGAACGGACGCGAGGCCTTCTTCGGCTCGTCATTGCGCAAACTCATCGCGCGCATCGAAGTGAAACCCGCGATCCCCACCGGCACCACACAGGCCTCGCTGCCTCCGGTAACCATGACATCGGCGTCGCCAAACTTGATAATACGCCAGGCCTCACCCATGCAGTGGTTCGCGGTCGCGCAGGCGGTGACGATGGCCATATTTGGCCCGCGCAAACCGTGCTCCATCGAAATGAACCCGGTCGCCATGTTGCTGATCATCATCGGGATCATGAATGGCGAGGTACGATCCGGACCCTTGGTCAGCATCTGCGTGACCTGTGTCTCCATGGTGGCCAAGCCACCGACCCCGCTGCCAACCATCACGCCCACCCGGTCGAGATCAAGGGTGGACAAGTCATAGCCTCCATCCTCGATCGCCATCTTGGCCGCACCCACTGCGAATTGCGTGTAGCGATCCGTGCGGCGCACATCCTTGGGTGTGGTGTAAAAAGGCGTCGGATCGTAACCGCGGACTTCGCCGGCGATCTTGCAGTCGAACTTCGCAGTGTCGAACGCCGTGATCGGCCCGATCCCGCTCCGCCCGGCTTTCAGACTTTCCCAGAATGAGGACAAGTCATTGCCTACCGGGCTGACCACTCCAATTCCTGTAATGACAACGCGCCGTTCGTTCATGATTGCGAAGGGTAATTGGTAAAGCAAACCGCCGAGAGTTGGCGAGGCCAAATGGCCGGAGAAGTTAGAGGTCGGAGGGCACCGCGCGCTCGTTCAGCGCCCGGCAAACCGGGCAGCGCCACATATCCGCACCCGGAACCGGGCGCACCCACTCGGCACAAAGGCGGCATCGACCCATGGCACGCCATTCGCGGCGGCGGAGACGGGCTCGCCGCCATTCACCGGCCAGCCAGAGAAGCAAAACCGCCCCGGCCAGGACCACCGCATAGAGCAGGGGCAGAAAAGAAAGACCGGTGCGAATCATGGCTTCACACCCGTGTTTCCCCAGACGACGCGAAACATGCCGCGGTAACCCGCTTCGGACGGGCCGAAACGGGAAAGTTGCACCGCACGAATCGCCGCGGTGTCTAGCGCAGGATCACCGCAACTACGCACCAGCCAGACATGACGCGCCTCGCCCGCCGCGTCGAGCACGAGGAATAACTCGGTCGGAAGACCGGGAAGTTGCGCAGATGTGGCCGCCTTCAAACGCCCCAACACATCCGGTGTCACTTCCGGGCCGCCGCTCTCGAAACGAGCCGAAACCGGCGCCAGCCCGGGCGGCAAGACGGCAGCCCTCGGCTCGAAACGCGGCTGCACGGCGAGCGGCGGCAGGGCCGGCACCCAAACCCCGGGCCATACTTCAGGCGGAGCCGGCTCGAGGACCGGCAAGGCCGGTTGCAACGCACGCCGCGGACGCTCGGCGCGCGGAACAGGCAGAATCAAATCACGATAGCGACCCGGTTGCAGCCACGAGGGGTCGCGCGCCGCGAGCAAAACCGACTCGCCGGCGGAGACCACCGTGACCTTACCGGGCAAGGGAGGAAGGACCACGCCCGGGGCCGGTGCCTTGGCCCGCAGCACATAAAGGCCCGCGACATGGAGCAAGACGGAAAACAAAATCATACCCGGCAACAGCAAGCGGATCGGATAGCTCGCCGGCCAATGGAAAACATGGAGCAAACGCTCGGCGAGAATCATGGCGGTGTCGGACGCGAGGCAGCCAGGGCAACGTTGAATCCGCGCTCCAAGGCCAGTTCGGTCACGGCCGAAACCAAGGCCAGCGGCGCGTCCTCGTCGGCCTTGATCACCACCTGCCGCGAAGCGGTGCGCCGTGCTTCGAGGCGGCCACCTAATTCTCCGGTCTCGATGGCCCGATCCTCGAAATAAACCGTTGCACCCGCCCCCCCCGTGACCGAGACGACCAAGGGATCCTGCATGGCCGGAAGAAGAAAACGCGAGGCGGGCAATTCCACCGCAATTCCCGGTTGCATCATGAACGACGTGGAAAGAAGAATGAAAAACACGAGCAAAAGCACCACGGTCACCGTTCCGGTGAAGACCGGCACCAAACCGCGCACCCGCACCTCTGGTTCCAGCCTCATGCCTCGTCCGCGGGCTCGCCGTCGACAGCGAGGATCTCCGCGGCAGGCAGCGTACGATTTTTGATCAGGTTGACCATCTCGATACCGGCACGCTCCATTTCATGGAGCAAATCTTTTACCCGTCCCGAAAGGTAGCCCGTAGCGATCAGCGCCGGAATGGCCACAGCCAGTCCGGCGGCCGCCGAGATAAGGCTTTGGTAGGCTGCACCGGAGACGTCTGCCACCGTGGCATAGCCGCCCTGGGTGGACACCAAGTAGAACGCCTCAAGCAATCCGAGCACCGTGCCGAGCAAGCCGAGTAAAGGAGCGGTGTAGGCCAAACCGGCGAGCAAGGGCAAATGACGCTCGAGACGCGGCACTTCCAGCTGGCCCGCCTCCTGGACGATGTCGCGCAATTCGGATCGCGGACAATCGCGGGCCAAAACCGCGCTCAAAGCCACGCGCGCCACCGGCCCCGGCGTCGAAAGGCACTGTTTGCGCGCCTCCTCATATCGGTCGCCTCGCACCAAGTTGGCCAATCCGCGTAAAAATTCCCCCACCCGGATCTGGGCGCGGTGCAGGTAGACGAGGCGCTCCAGAAACACCGCCACCCCGACCACACTGACCACAAGAATCGCCCACATGGCGGGGCCGCCCTTTTGCATGAGATCCAACATTCCCTGCATCATTCAAACGGACGCGGTCGGCGGCAATCCCGATCTGCAGTCGGGGACTGCAAAAAAAAGGCCGGAACCCGCGATGGGCCCCGGCCTTTCACGAGGAGGAAAGATTCAGTTGGCCACCGTTACCACATTGATCCGGCGTCCACCACGGTCAAATTCCACTTTGCCACTTTCCAGAGCGAAAAGGGTGAAATCGCGCCCCAGACCGACATTGCGGCCGGGAAGAAATTTGCGCCCGCGTTGGCGAATAAGAATGTTACCGGCGAGCACAGCCTGACCGCCGTACTTTTTCACGCCGAGCCGTTTGCTGACGCTGTCGCGCCCGTTTTTGACGCTACCTTGTCCTTTTTTATGGGCCATATGCGTTTAGAGTTGGATTTCGCCGATTTTCACCCGGGTGTGCCTCTGTCGGTGACCCACCGTGCGGTGGTAGCCTTTGCGGCGTTTGAACTTGTAAGAAACGACTTTCGGGGCCTTGCGCTCCTCTTCGATCACCTCGGCCGAGACTTTCGCGCCCTTGAGGAAAGGATCGCCGATTTTCAGGCCGGAATCGTCGGCGGCCAGCAAAACTTCGTCGAACGAGGTCTTTTTGCCGGCTTCGACGCCGAGCAGCTCGACGTCGATGACGTCACCTGGTTGTACGCGGAACTGGCGGCCGCCGCTTTGGATGATTGCGTAAGACATAAGTAGATCCCGAACGGGTCGGAAAAAGTACCGTCCCCACCAGACGTTGGCAAGAAGATTTCCGCAAAATGTCCCGGCGGGCCCGGGGGCAGCCATTCGGGCCGCCCCGACCTGCTGAGCCTCTGGTCGGAGTGTTGTTTTCCATTTGCCTCTGGTGCCGCCGCCGGACACCATGCGGCCCATGATGAAGTATGTCCTCTTTCTCGCCCTTCTTGCCCTTGGTGGATGCGCCACCATTGATCCGCCTCAGGTCGACCCGAAAATCCTCGGAGAATTTTCCAATCGCGGCGTTTCCCCGACAACCCTCTTGAAGGTGCGCAACGGCCTCCCGCTCACTGTCGGCCAAGTCGCCGAAGCCTCCCGCCAAGGCGTCCCCGGTCCCGGCTTGGTCAGTTACATGCAAAGCACACGCAAAGCCTACAATCTGAGCAATGCGGATGTCGCCCAATTACGCGCCGCGGGCACGCCGGCACCGGTCATCGAATACATGCGCCGCTCTTACGGCTACTTCACCAAGGGCCCGAAAGCGACGAACCAAAAACACCCTTATTTCAGCGACGAACGTTACAACCTCAAAGCGCCATTTGCCTACGAACCCCCGATCGCGGACACCTTTTTCGATTCGGCTTACGAAGACAACCTCTACAGCCCGTTCTCGTCCGAGTAGAAAGCCCGCCCCCGGCGCGGCAACCCACGGCATTGCCTTTCCGGTCACACCCATGGCACGGGTGGCCGGCGAGGTCAGCCAGTTCGACGTCGAAACCTCGCAGCGCGCGGAAAACATCGACCATGTTTACGTCACTGTTGATGCCGGACTGCAATCACCCGTCACCCTCTCGCTCAACACCCTGTCCTTCCGCAACCGCATGGCCGGACACGACCCGCGCATCCGCCTCGGGGTCCTGCGCTGGCGCTGGACGCACCTTCCGGCCCGCGGGCTCTACCCGCTGGAATTTTTCGACTATGACACGGTTGAGCTGATCGAGAACGTCGAATACCGCATTCTCGAGCGCACCGCGATGGAAGAATACTTCGCCTTGCGCTGCGCCAACTGCCGCCGCATCGAGGCCTGGGGTGTCCCTTACCACCGCGCCCAACCCGGCCTCCACCAAATCCACTCGCGCCGCAGCAGCGCCAGCGTGCCGACCGACCTGCGCGGACGCGATGGCGCCGTGCGCTTTTATTTCGACGAAGATCAGCGCGTCGAACTCGCCCTGCTCAAGTTCACCGGGCAATAAAGAGCAGGACGAAACTCGGATTTGCAGCTTGAGTCCCGTGGCCGCGGTGGTCAGCCGAGGCTTGACGAGACAGGTCGCCAACGGCGACCAACGGACCTGACCGCACAGCCCCACACCCGAACTCCCACTCCAGTCTCCGCCTTGTCTAATCCCCGTCTGCCCCTGCTCGGACTGGCCCTAGCGGCAAGCACCGGAATCCTCGTTGCGGAATACACTTCTATCCCGTCCGTTTGGCTCGTCCCCGCGACCATCATTGCGCTGGCGGCCGCACTATTCAGGCGAGGCACTCCCGCGTTACTGGTCGCGACGGCATCCGCCTTTGCCCTCGTTCATGGCTGGCAATGGGGGGACGCACCCGCGCGCTTTTGGGCGGAGCAGCTGGCCCCGGAATCGCGCGAAGTCCGGGTTGTCGGCGTCCTCACCGGCCAACCCGAAGAAAATCCCCCGGGGGTCTATCGCGCCACCATGAGCGTCGAACGCTGGAACGTAGACGGGCGAGGCATCGGGCTCCCGGGCAAGGTGGTCGTCCGCTGGTCCGCCCGGAAACCCCCGCGTTACGGCGATCGTTGGGCCGTCAGCGGTCTCCTCTCCCGCATCGAACCACCACGCAATCCCGCCGGATTCAACGCGGCGGAATGGTGGGGGCGTCAGGGCGTTTTCCTCGAGTTGCGCGCCGGCCGCGACTCACCCTCCCGCCTGCTCGACCGCGACCAAGGGTCGCGACTGCGTCATGCAGCCCTCGGCGCGCGCGCTTGGATGCTGCACACGCTCGGAGTCGGACTCGCAGACGCTCCGCAAATCCGCGCCCTCATTGCCGGCCTCACCCTCGGAGCACGGGACAGTGAGGCAGACGAATATGCCGACGCCTTCCGGCGCACCGGCACCTACCATTTATTCAGCGTGAGCGGACTGCACGTCGGTATGGTGGCCCTCTTGCTCTGGCTCTTACTCCGTCCCCTTGGGCTGGGCCGGCGGCATGCGGTGCTCGTCATTATCCCCTCGCTTTTCTTCTACGCCCTGA
Organism: Chthoniobacter flavus; assembly: GCA_945870655.1. GTDB lineage: Bacteria > Verrucomicrobiota > Verrucomicrobiia > Chthoniobacterales > JACTMZ01 > JACTMZ01. The sequence goes on from CAMBSX010000043.1 coordinate 13,699, forward strand.
TCACCGGCGCTTCACCTCCGAGCATCCGGGCCGCCGTCATGCTCTCGGTCGCCTTTGCCGGTTTCCTCCTCGACCGCCCGGTGTCGCCGGCCAACAGCCTCGCAGCGGCAGCCCTGCTCTTGCTCGGCGAGGACACTAACCAACTTTTTTCGGCCGGATTCCAAATGTCTTTCAGCATTGTCGCGGCCATCTTTTTGCTTTCGCCCCCGCTCCAAGGATTTTTCTCCGCGCGGCTGCGACCGGATCCCTTTCTCCCGCGGAGGCTTTACACCCGCGGGCAAAAAATCAGCTCCGCCGCCGGCCACGAACTCGCCTCGACCCTCGGCGTTTCCTCCGCGGCATGGCTCGGCAGCTTGCCGCTCACCATCGCCGTCTTCCATCTCCTCCCGCTTCTGGCCATTCCGGCCAACATGCTTTCGGTTCCCCTCGCTTTTGCCATCCTGGCCGTCTCGATGCTCGCCCTCGTCACCGGCGCGATTTCGCTCTGGCTGGCCGTGGTCTTCAACAATGCCTCGTGGGGACTCGCCGCCCTTCTCGTTGGTGTCGTCGAGGGCACCGCCGCCCTACCCGGATCCTACCTGCCGTTTCCTCCCGGTTGGCTGCAGCCCGCCGCGCAGATCACCGTCTTCGACCTCGGTAATGGAGGGGCGCAACTGGTGCGCACGAGGGAACAGGCCTGGCTGTTCGACACCGGGTCGGAAAGTGATTTCCGCCGCATCATTGAGCCCTCGCTGCGGACCGCGGGCATCACGCGGCTCGATGCCCTCGTTGTCACCCATGGCGATGCCGACCATCTCGGCGGCGCGGTTCTTGCCCTCGAAGCTACGAAGCCATGGCGCGTTGTCGATTCCGCCCTGCGCGACCGGTCGCGCACGCGAAACAACTTTCATGCTGCTATTGCCTCCTCCGGACGGGGAAAATCCCTCGCCCTACCCGGTGACATCGAACGCCTTGGAAAAAGCACAACCATTCGCATTCTCCATCCGCTGCCCTGCAAGGCCTCCCGTCAAGCCGACGACCAATGCATCGTCGCCCGCGTTGATCTTGAAGGCTTCCGCGTCTTGCTCATGTCCGATTCCGGCGCAGCCACCGAGGACGCCCTTCTCCGCCGCGGGGGCGACGAACTGAACAGCGATGTGGTGGTTATGGGGCGCCACGGCGCAGACCTCACCGCGACCGAAGCGTTCCTCCGCGCCGTGCGCCCCGCGGTCATCGTGCTCAGCCGCGCCGACCCCTTCCGGGAAGGCTCGGACGAACCCGCCCTGCGCAACCGACTGGCCGCCACGGGCGCGGACATCTTCGACCAAGAGCAATGCGGTGCCGTCATCCTCACCGCCACCCGCCACGGACTGGAAGTTCGCGGCTACCTTGACCCGCGGCGGATTCTCCTGCCTGCCCGCTGACCCGCTTCCCAACCGGCCAACCGGATTTGCTTGACTCAGC
>CAMBSX010000044.1 GCA_945870655.1 Chthoniobacter flavus
ACGGCCGAGCAGCATGCCATCGCCGAAGCCAAGCCGCTGGAAGCCGCGCTCGTCGCGGGCTCCATCGACCACGACCAATACAAACAATATCTCGGCCAGCGCTGGCTCATCCATCGCGAACTCGAGGCGGCGACGGACCGTGCGCTTGCCGAGGACCGTCGTCTTTCCCAACTCGGTTTGCCGGGTCTCTACCAGACCGCGAATATCGAAGCCGACCTCGCCTATTTGGGTGTCGATCCTGCCTCGATCGAGCCGCTCGAGGGCGCGAAGAATCTGGTCGGGACCATAAAGCAAGCACCGTCGCCGGCCGTGCTTATGGGCATTTATTACGTTTTCGAAGGCAGCAAAAACGGCGCCCGTTTCATCGCCCGCGCCCTCGGCAAAGCCTGGGGCAAGACGGATGGCGAAGGAATGAAATACCTCGATCCGCACGGCGAAGCGCAGCGCGGACTCTGGATGAAATTCCGCGAGGACATGAATGCCATCGATTGGTCGTCCGCAGAACAGGACACCATGGTCAAAGCCGCGCAGGATACGTTCGACGCAATTTCCGCGCTGGACGACGAAATCCACGTGGCCTGATCGCACCCGCCTCCAGCCCGATGCTTCGTCCGGCGACTATCCTGGCCGTCTTGCTGACCGCGCTGACCGCGCGCGCCGAGCCGGCTCGTATTGTCACGGCAGGCGCGGCGGTGACGGAGATTGTGTCCGGCCTCGGCCTCGGGCCGCAAATTGTCGCGGTCGATACCTCAAGCAAACACCTCGAGGAGACGCGCGATAAACCCGATGTCGGCTACGTCCGCATGCTTGGCGCGGAAGGCATCCTCTCGCAAAAACCCGACCTCGTTCTTGTTTCCGGGGAGGCCGGCCCGCCACCCGTGCTCGAGCAAATCAAAGCCGCGGGCGTGGACGTGGTGGTCATTCCCAACGGCTATTCCCTCGACAATATCGACGACAAGATCCGCGCCATTGCCGCGGCGACGGACCGGGTGGAAGACGGAGAGAAACTTATCACCCGTGTGGAGGCCGACGTGCAGGCGCTCCGCGCCGCAACGGCCGCCAACGAAGGCGAGCGTCCCCGGGTTGTCTTTCTCCTGGCCCGCCATGGCGGCAACCTCATGGCTGCGGGCACGGAGACCGCGGCGCATGCCATGATCGAGGCCAGTGGCGGACGCAACGTTTGCGCCTCATTCACCGGCTACCAACCGCTCTCGGCTGAAATTTTTGCCGCCGCCACCCCTGATTTTGTCATTGTTTCTCAGAGCGTGGGTGGTGATGACACGGAATTGCTGGCGCGGGTGCCCGGCCTCGGCACGACGCCTGCCGGCCGCCAGCTGCGAGTCATTCGTGTCGACGACGCAGCCTTCCTCGGTTTCGGGCCGCGCACCCCGTCTGCCGCGACGGAAGTCGCCCTGGCCTTGAGACAGCCGTGAATGCGGCATGGGAGGACGACTCGCGTTGCCGGAGTCGGGCTCATGGACGGCTCTGGCTTCTCGCTGCGCTTTTTCCCCTTGTCCTGCTGGCCGCTTCCGCCCTTGGCGCGGTCAACATCGGCCTCGCCGACCTGTGGAATCTCGTCGCTGCTCCGGCCCGGATCCCGGAAATCGTCCGCGCCGTGTTCTGGGAGATCCGTCTACCGCGTGTGTTGCTCGCGGCCTTGGTTGGAGCGGCCCTCGCCTTGGCCGGGGCGGGGGTGCAGGGGCTTTTCCGGAACCCGCTAGCCGACCCCGCGCTGATCGGGGTGAGCGCCGGCGCCGCCTTGGGTGCCGTGGTTTGTTTCTTTTTCGGCTGGGAGGGATTACTCGGCGGCTGGTTGCTGCCGCTGGCCGCTTTTGTCGGCGGGTGGCTCGCGGTGCTTATTTTGGGAATTTTCAACACGGGCTTTGCGGCGGGCGGCACGGCCAAACTTATTCTCGCCGGCGTCGCCCTCAATGCCATGTTGGGGAGTGCGCTGGGATTTTTTCTCTTCTCGGCGAGCGACGATGCTTTGCGCTCCATGACCTTCTGGACCCTTGGTAGTTGCGCCTCAGCCCGATGGCCTCAGGTGGCTGTCCTCCTCCTCTTCCTCGCCATTGGCGGGATGCTCCTCTGGCGGAATGCGCGGTCCCTCGATGCTTTGCAATTCGGTGAGGAGCAGGCCGCGCACCTCGGGGTGTCGGTCGTCCGGGTGCGCCGCGAGATCATCGTGGCCGCCGCGCTGCTGGTTGGGGCAGCCACGGCCTTTGCCGGCACCATCGGCTTTATCGGCTTGGTCGCTCCGCATATGGCGCGACTTTTGCTCGGTGGTCTGCATCGTCTGGTTCTGCCCGGAGCCGTCTTGCTCGGCGCCATGCTTCTTGTCTTGGCTGATCTCGGGGCACGTACTTTGGCGGCGCCGGCCGAACTCGCAGTCGGGATCCTCACCGCGGTCATCGGAGGCCCTTTCTTCCTTTGGCTCCTGCGCCGCCCGTCTTCCTGGTCCGCCTGATGACCCTGAACGTCCCATCGTTGGTCGCGGAAGGAATCGTGCACTCACGTGACACGCGGCGGATCCTTGATGGCGTTTCACTTGCCGTAATGCCGGGAAAATTCCTTGCCGTCATCGGCCCCAACGGTGCCGGAAAAACCACCTTGCTCTCGGTCCTGTCCGGGTTGTTCAAGGCGGATGATGGACGCGTGATGCTGAACGGACGCGAGATCTCGGGCTATAGCCCGGCCGAGCGCGCGCGGCACTGTGCCGTGATGCGTCAAGACAATGCCCGTCCTTCCGGCATGACCGTGCTCGAGGCGGTCGAACTTGGGCGCTTGGCGCATGGCGCAGCGGATGATGCACGCCCCCTCGCGCGTGAAATGCTGCGCCAGATGGATCTTTCCGACCTCGCCGACCGCGACTGCTCGCGTCTTTCCGGCGGCGAGTGGCAGCGGGTGGCTTTCGCCCGCACGGTCGTGCAAATATCAGGTGGGGAAACGGCCGCCGTGCTTTTGCTCGACGAACCGGTCTCAAACCTCGATCCCTTGCACCAGCACCAACTCCTCGGTGAAGCACGGCGTCTGGCCCAGGCCGGCCATGGCGTTCTGGCTATCCTCCATGATCTCAATCTCACGGCCCACTATGCCGATGAGGTGGCGCTGCTGGCCGCCGGACGCCTCCACTCCAGCGGACCGGCCTCCGAGATCATGCAGCCCGCGATTTTGTCTCAAATTTATGGCTGCCGCATAACAGAAATCCGCGATGGCGGGCGGCGTGCCTTGGTCAGTTTGCCGCTGCCTTCTGTTGGGTAACGCGTGGGACCAGGGCCACCGCCTGCCGTGCGCGGCGGCAAAGCAAAAGCTCTGAGGATCCGGCCTCACTCCCCAAGAAAAATCCCGAGCGCGCGGGCATGGCGCAGGATCTGGCTTTCTTCGGAAACCGTGCGGGTCCGGTTGACCGCGTCGGCCAGGGCCACATCGGTGACCGACCCGAAGCGATAGCTGACCATGCGGCCGAACATCCCGTCAGCGGCGAGCTCGACGGCACGGACCCCGAACTGTTGACCGATGACGCGGTCAAACGCGCCGGGAGCGCCACCGCGCTGGAGGTGGCCGAGCACGCACGAACGGGTCTCGCGTCCGGTGCGCGCGGCAATCAGCGATTCCACGTAGGTGCCGATGCCGCCGAGGCGGCTGTCCCCTGTCGAGGTTTGCCTCCGGATCTGCCGTCCGGCCTTGGCCCGCGCGCCTTCCGCCACCACGGCCACGAGCGAGCGTTGTCCGCGCCTCTCCGATTCCTTGATGAAGCGGGCCAGGCGGTCGCCGTCGAAAGGGAATTCGGGCAGCAGGGCGATCTCCGCGCCGCCGGCCACTGCCCCGTGCAAGGCGAGCCAGCCCGTGTGGCGTCCCATGACCTCGAGCACAAGAATGCGCCGGTGACTTTCGGCCGTGGTTCGAAGGTTGGCCACCGCTTCGGCAATCCGCGTCACCGCAGTATCGAAACCGAAAGTGACATCGGTCGAATCGAGATCGTTGTCGATCGTCTTGGGCACGCCGATGACGGGAACCCCGGAACGCGCCAATTGCAGGGCGGTACGGAGCGAACCATCGCCCCCCAACACGACAAGCGCGCCAACCCGGTTCTGCTCGAGTGCTTGGCGGGCGGCCCGGACGAGCGGCTCCGGTAAGATGGTTTGACCGGCGGGACCACGGCGCGTCTGAAAACGCCCCTTGTTCGTTGCCCCGAGGATGCTCCCTCCTGTGGCCTCGATCCCGAGAGTGTTGGACGGCGTGAGCAGCCGGGCGCCCGCGGGATGAAGCAGGCCCTCGTAACCTTCGGGGAAGCCGACCACTTCAAGGCCCCGTGCCGCGGCGGCGAAAACAAAACCGCGGATCACGGCGTTAAGCCCGGCGCAATCGCCGCCGGCGGTCAGGATGCCCAGGCGCGAGGCTGGCATGGGGTCAGAGGGTGCTGCGCTTGCTGACCGGTCTGCCCTCTGCGGACCAGCTCTCATGCAGGCTCCAGCCGCGCTGGGTCAGTGCCAGGCCCTCGGTAAAACGGTCTGCCGATCCGAGCAGTACGACGATGATGCGGCGCGGGATGGCGATCTTTTGTCCGTCGCGCTCCACGGCTTCCGGCTCGCGGTCGGCAGCCAGCACAATGCAATCGCCGGCTAGCCGTGTGCGGCCGGTCTTTACCCCCTCGATACCGTCGCGGCCGAGCAATTCGTTGGTGTTACGCAGGAGGAAACCGCGCGTGGTTCCGTCAATTCCCTGAATGGAAATTTCCCGGGTGGGCTGGGAGACATAAAAGTTGAAACCTGCATGGCTGTAGGCGTAACGCGTCAGACGGGCAAGATCCGCCGCGGTCGAATGCGGGGGAGGCGACATGCTATCCAAGCCGTGGGGGTTGAGAAAAAGCGAACGCTTCATGCCGAGATTACGGGCCAGGGCGTTCATGTGCGCGGAGAAATTGTCCACCGGTGAGAGGGCCTGCGGATTGGGCAAACGCGCGCCCACATTTTGCGCCAGGGTGTAAGCCGCGTGGTTGTCGGAACTCATCATGGCCGAGTAAAGCAGGTCACGCAGGGAGATCTGATCGCCGGGTTGAAGTTGGCAGGGGTTGACCCCGCCGACCCCGCCGACTTCGGACGGCACACTGACCAAAGTGCTCAACGAAGTCCCCGAAGCTTCCGCCCAGTCGAGCACGACCATGGCGGTGGCAATTTTGGTCAGGCTCGCGATTTGACGCTTTTCGTTCTGTCCGGATGCGGCGAGCACGTGTCCCGTATTGTCATCCAGGATGATCCAACTCGAAGCCGCGGCCGGAGCCACTCCGGCGGCGAGGAAGAGCAAGGTGGCTATAAGTGTGCCGCGCGTCAGAACCATAACACGTCAAGGCTAGCGCCCGGTCACCGAAAATCAATGCCTTCCACCCCCGGTGAACATTGCCCAACGGGTTCGTGGGTGCTTTACTGAATGGTCGTGAGCAAAACCGCCTTTGATTCCATCGAGTCCGTTCTGAAGGACGTGCGCGCCGGCAAGATGGTCGTTGTGACCGATGATGCCGAACGCGAGAACGAAGGCGACTTGGTCATGGCGGCGAGCAAAGTAACGCCCGAGGCGGTCAATTTCATGGCCAAACACGGCCGCGGTCTGATCTGCGTCCCGCTTGCCGCGACGCGTGCGCGGCAACTCGGTTTGCAACGCATGGTGGCGCACAACCGTGAGTTGCACGGGACCGATTTCACGGTCTCTGTCGATGCGGCCAAAGGTGTGACTACCGGGATCAGTGCGCGGGACCGTGCCAGGACAATCCGCATGCTGGCCGGAACGAAGAGCGGTCCGGCCGACCTGACCGAGCCCGGGCACGTTTTCCCCTTGCAGGCGCGGGAAGGCGGGGTCCTGCAACGCGCGGGCCACACCGAGGCGGCCGTTGATCTGGTGCGTCTGGCCGGACTCGATGCCACGGGAGTGATTTGCGAGATCCTCAACGAAGACGGCTCGATGGCACGGCTCAACGATCTGCAGAAGTTCCGCCGCAAGCACAAGCTGAAGATGTGCTCCATCCGTGATCTCATCGCCTACCGCCGGCGCCGCGAGAAATTGGTGGAGCGCGAGCAATGTGTGCGCATGCCGACCGATTACGGCGACTTCGATCTTTACCTGTACCGCTCGCTGACCGATGGAGCGCACCACCTTGCCCTGGTTCGGGGCAAAATCGACCCGAAGCAACCCGTGCTGGTCCGCGTCCATAGCGAGTGCCTGACCGGTGACGTGTTTGGATCGCGCCGTTGTGATTGCGGTTCGCAATTGCACCAGGCCATGCGGCAGATCGCGCAGCACGGAACGGGGATCCTTCTTTACATGCGGCAGGAAGGTCGGGGCATCGGGCTGCCGGCCAAAATCCACGCCTACAAGTTGCAAGAAGACGGTCTGGATACGGTGCAGGCCAACCGCAAACTAGGATTCCCCACCGACCTCCGGGAATACGGAATGGGCGCGCAGATTCTTTCCGACCTCGGGGTGCGTAAGATCCGCTTGATGACCAATAACCCACGCAAAGTGGTCGGCCTTTCCGGCCACGGCCTGCAAATCACCGCGCGCGTGCCGATCAAGTCGTCGCCCCATCCCGAGAACGAACGCTACCTCAAAACGAAAAAGCGCAAAATGGGCCACCTTCTCTGATTGCGGCCCGTCCCGATTTTCCATCATAAAGCATCATGTCGAACAAACTCCCAACCCGTCCGCCGAAGCTGCATGCCGTTTCGGCTCCCCGCTTCGCCATCGTGGCCAGCGAGTATAACCCGGAATTCGTGCAGGGGTTGATCAACAACACTTGCAAGGAACTCTACAAGATAGACCCGAACAGCGTCGTCGAGCTTTTCGGCGCCCCCGGTTCGTTTGAGATTCCTGTCGTGGCTGAAATGGTGGCCGCGAACCGCAAGTGCGATGTTGTCATTGCGCTCGGTCTCATTCTCCAGGGACAGACCAAGCACGCCGAATTAATCGCTTTGAGCGTGAGCCATGCTTTGCAGCAGGTGGCGCTGAAGCATGCTTTGCCGGTGATCCACGAAGTTCTTCTTGTCTCCAGCGAGGAAGAGGCGCGCGAGCGTTGCCTTGGCCGGGAACTCAACCGGGGCATCGAGGCGGCTCGCGCCGCTGTCGCCATGCTGAGGGTGAAAGAGAAATTCAAACCCCCGGCGTCCCTGCGTTGACCGCTCTCCACGCACCGTGTCCAAAGAAAACCGCCGCCAAGCCCGCATCCATGCCGTGCAGCAACTTTATGGTTGCGAGATGCGCGGCGTCCTGGTTGCCGTGCCCCGGGGTCCCGCGGCGCCCGCGGACGAGGAAGAATTGGCGCCGTTTGCCCGCGAACTCCTCGATCATGCACTCGGGCGTTTGCCCGAGATCGATGGATTGTTGGCCGCCGCGCTGCAAAATTGGGATCTCCGGCGTCTCGGTGCGGTCGACCGCGCCATCCTCCGCCTGGCCGTGGCTGAGATGCTGGCTCGGCCCGACATTCCGCCTGCGGTGACGATCAACGAAGCAATCGAGATAGCCCGCAATCTGGCCACGGCAGAGTCCGCCCGCTTTGCCAATGGTGTGCTTGACCGCGTGCGCAGAGAAATCGGCCGTGACTCGCACGCGGCCTCCTGACCATGGCGGCGGGATTTTTGCGCGCCATCGCGGAGCGTTTCCGCGGCAGGCCTGTTGATTGGGACGAGCTCGAATCGTTGCTCCTGCAGTCCGATCTCGGGGTGAAGACGACCATGGAGCTGGTTGCCTCGTTGCAGGCTGTCACCGGGTTCTCCGCCACTGCCGACCAGGTCGAACGCGAGGCCCGCGCGGCATTGACCAGACTTTTACCCGAGCCTTTTCCGCCGCTCCTTCCGCTGCCGGGGCGTCCTCGTGTGCTGCTCATGGTCGGAGTCAATGGCACGGGCAAGACGACTTCCCTGGCCAAGTTGGGTGCCCTGCTCGGCCGCGGGGGAAATTCGGTGATGATGGCTGCGGCCGATACCTTCCGCGCGGCGGCCATCGAGCAGTTGGCGGCCTGGGGGGAAAAATTGCACATCCCCGTGGTTCGCGGTGCCTATCAGGGCGATCCTGCCGCGGTCTGCCATGACGCCTACGAGACTGCGGCGCGGGACAAAGCAGACTTCCTGCTTTGCGATACGGCGGGCCGTTTGCACACCAAGCACAATCTCATGCAGGAGTTGTCCAAGGTGAAGCGGGTTCTGGCGCGGCGTGATCCGGAAAGTCCTCACGAGGTGCTCATTGTGCTGGATGCCACAACCGGTTCCAACGCGCTGGAACAGGCCAAGCAATTCCAGGCGGCTTGCGGATTGACCGGGGCAATTCTGACCAAGCTCGACGGTAGCGGGCGCGGCGGCACAGCAGTCGCCTTGCAGCAGGAACTCGGTGTTCCGGTGCGCTTCGTCGGTACGGGCGAGAAAGCAACCGACTTCGCCCCCTTTGATCCGAAGAAATTCGCGGCCGAGATGTTTTAGGAGCCGCATTTCCTTTTCGTTGCCCGCCTGCGGCTGGCACCCCTCGCTATTCCGCGCAATAATGCAGACTGACCCGCCGCATAGTATCGTTTTCTTTCTGCGCGCTGTAATGGACAAGCCGTAACGAGACAAAATTCTGCACCCACATCCACCCTTTCAGCGTGTGTCGCAATCCGTTCTCGTTGCCGGTTTCATCGGCGTAAATGCGACCCGGCCCGTATTTGCGGTCGGCCTCGCGTTTGATCGTGGCCACCCATGCTTTTACCTTTTCATCGCCCCAGCCCTCGCGGTCGTATTGCAGTTCGACTTCGCTCAGTCCGTTGTTGGTGAAATAAAAAAGCGTCCGTTTGAGGCCTTCCTGCACGATGCCCTCCACGACCAGAACCTCGCGCGGTCCTGCGCCGCGCTCCTCAAGCACCTTGGCTTTGGCCTTGGCCACCACATCCTTGATGCGGCCTTGAGGTTCACCCCACTGCATACCGAAGGGGGCCTTGATTTCCTGTTGCGCCGTAACAGGCGTAGCCGGCAAGGCAAGGGCCATTAAGAGCATGGGGACGCGACGAAATGACATGGCGGCAGCAGCTTTTGTGAAGTATCTCCTCCGGTGGGTATCTTGATGTCGGAACCAGCCACAAGCAAACTCAGTCGCAAGGGTCTGGACATGGGGTCCATGGGGATGCTGGCTCTTGTTACCCTCGGAATCTCAACCATCGCTCCGGCTTACGCTTTGACCGCGACGATGGGGCCGACCGCGGCTGTGGTGGGTGATCATATGCCTGCCGTTTTCCTAGTCGGATTTCTTCCCATGCTGCTCGTCGCCTTGGGCTACCGCGAGTTGAATGCCGACGCGCCGGATAGCGGGACGTCCTTCACTTGGGCGACCAAGGCCTTTGGTCCTTATATCGGTTGGCTCGGCGGCTGGGGTCTGGTCTCAGCCACGGTCATCGTGCTTTCGAACCTTGCCGGGATCGCGGTGGAATTCTTCTACCTCCTGCTGGCCGAAATACTTCGGGTCCCGTCTATCGCGGATTGGTCGGATGCTCTACCGGTCAACCTGGCGACCTGCTTTGTCTTCATGGCTGCGGCCATATGGGTTTGCTACCGCGGGGCGACAGCGACCAAGGCCGTGCAATATGCGCTCGTCCTCCTGCAGGTCGTGGTGCTCGCCTGGTATGCCGTGGCCGCCTGGCGGGCCGCGGGTGACGCGCCGCCGCTGCCCTTTTCTTGGGACTGGTTTAATCCGCTGTCTGTCCCTTCCTTCGCCGCCTTTGCGGCAGGGCTCTCGTTGTCCATCTTCATTTATTGGGGCTGGGATGTGTGCCTGACGCTGAATGAAGAAGCCGTCGAGGGGGCGCGTACACCGGGCCGCGCGGCTGCCCTGGTCATTTTCGTCGTGCTCACGCTTTATCTTGCCGTCGCTGTTTCGACCATGCGCTTTGCCGGGCTCGGGGATACCGGCCTGGGGTTGACCAATGCCTCGACCCGCGAGAACGTGCTCGCCGCGATGGCCGGTCCGGTCATGGGACCTTTTGCTACTCTCGTCGCCCTTGCGGTGCTGGCCAGCTCCATCGCCTCTTTGCAGGCCACCGTGGTCAGCCCGGCACGCACGCTGCTGGCCATGGGACACTACCGCGCCATCGCCGAACGCTTTGCCTGGATCCACCCGGAATACCACTCACCCGGCTATGCCACCATCGTGGCTGGTGTTGCCGCGGCGGTTTTCTATGCTGTTATGCATGTGGTCAGTGACCATGTGCTGGCCGACACCATTCTCACTCTGGGCATGATGATTTGTTTCTACTACGGACTCACCGCGTTTGCTTGTGTCTACTATTTCCGCCAGACGCTTTTCCGCAGCGGGCGCAACTTTTTCCTGCGCGGGGTCGCGCCCCTCACGGGCGGTCTTGTTCTTGCCGCGGTGTTTTTTCAGACGGCTTTTGACAGTATGGATCCGGCTTTCGGCAGCGGATCCTCCGTCTTCGGCGTCGGTCTCGTCTTTCTGCTCGGAGTGGGAATCATTCTGCTCGGTGTGGCGACCATGTTGATCATCGCGTGGCACCGGCCCGGATTCTTCCAAGGCGAGACCCTGCGGCAAGACACCCCGGCGTTCAAGGGTTGACGCCGGTAAATATTACCCGATAGTAATAATTTAATGAAAACTTTGATCTTCATCGCTTTGCTTGTGGTGGCCTTTGTCGTGGTCAAGCGGGCCGTGGCGGGCCCGTCGATCACCGCGGCCGAAGCCGACGAGCGGGTCAAGGCCTCGACCGCGGTCCTGATCGACGTGCGTGAGCCGGACGAATGGACCGGTGGGGTGGCCGGGCCTGCCTTGCTTTGCTCCTTGAGCGATCTGCGCGGCCCCCGGGCGCAATGGAAAACGGTCCTTGAAGCCAACAAAGACAAAGAGCTGATTATTTACTGCGCGAGCGGCGCGCGTTCGGGGGTTGCCGCGTCTATTTTGCGCAAGGAAGGTTACAATGCCGTCAATGCCGGCGGTTTCAGCCATTGGAGCCGGGCTGGCCTGCCGGTGCGGAAACCGTGAAAGTTTTCGAGGCGGTCTGTGGCCGCCGCAGCAAGCCCTCAAACCTCGGATCAGCGACTGCCGCGGTGGGTTCCGATGGCGGTTCAAGTCGGCGGTAGAAACGGAGCGCCTCGATCGGGCTACCGAACTCGGAGAGGAAATAGAGCCCGTTCTTGTAGCGCCCTCCAGGGTCGCGGATGAGATATTCGTGGCCTCGTTTGCCCACGATGACCACAAAGTGGGTGATGCCGTTGGGGTAGCGCAGGCGCACGATCACCGGGTTGCCCCTCAGGAGATTCCAGTCGATGAGAAAGTGGGAAGCGTTGTCCTCGTAGATATGTTCGGCGCCACCGGGGGGGAACTCGGCGGCTTTTTCCCAGAAGAGCCATCCCTGCCGGGTGAACCCGCCGTTACCCTGCAGGAATCGATTCAGTGTCCCCGGATCCACTGCAGTTCCGTAAGAGGCAAGGACCATGGCGGCCGCCGCCACCGCACAACCTTCCGCGCCCACTGTGGTCGATCCACCGGCCAGCAGGCTGTCGCCCCAGCGTGGATCGGCCTGGGCGAAGTGCGGCACGTCGTTCAGGATGGTGAAGGGGAAATAGAGCCCGCCACTCGGGGCGAGCGGTCGGGCTGTTGCCGTCCATTTTTCGGCCCACCGCCATGCCGCGTAGGCGCCGGCAGACAGGACGGCGACGAGGAGGAAAGGGACCACGGTGAGGTAAAGACGCACAATATTGAGGAGACGCGAAATCACGTCGGAGCCCAATCATTTTCCAGAATCGACCGACGCAGCGACGCGTCGGGGTCCTGAGGCGCAGCCTCATTTGGTGGTGGCCGAGAGAGGAAGGGGCAAACCAAAGAATGCAAAAATGGGCGGCGATCCGCGACCTCAACCTTGGGATGGGTGCCACAGAGGCTATTGCCTTAAATGATGGTTTGGACTAATAACCGCTCCCGATGAGCGCAAACTCTTCCGATCACACGGGTCTGGACACCGCCCAGCGAGACCGTCTGTTACGCCGTTTGGTCGGCTGCTTCGCGGTGGCCGCTTTCCTTGCCTTTGGCATGGCGATTGCCACGTCGGCTTGGCAGCAGTCCGGCGGTGACATGGACCCGGTGTCCTTGGCCCAAGACCTGCCGCGTTAGGACGTTTTCAAGCAGATGCGGCATTGATGGCTGGTCCCCGTGGCCCGGCCTTGCCCGCTCCGGGGGCATCGGCTACTTTGAAATTCGTTTTATGAGCAAAGAAGAGCAGTTCAAAGTGGCAGTGTTGGCCGGGGACGGGATCGGGCCGGAGGTGATGGCGGAAGCGCTCCGCGTTCTGGCTGCGGTGGCGGCCAAGTTTTCCATTCATTACCAACTCCGCGAGGAGCGGGTGGGGGGAGCGGCGATCGATGTGGACGGAGTGGCCCTACCCGACCAGACGTTACAAACCTGCAAGGAATCCGATGCCATTTTGTTCGGCTCGGTCGGTGGTCCGAAATGGGAATCCCTGCCGCCCAACCAGCAACCGGAGCGCGCGGCCCTGCTCGCTCTGCGCAAAACCTTTGCCCTTTACGCCAACTTGCGTCCGGCCGTTTGCCTGCCGGAATTGACCCATGCCTCGCCGGTGCGCGAGTCGATCGTGCAGGGCGGGTTTGATGTCATTTTTGTCCGGGAGCTGACCGGCGGGCTTTATTTCGGCGAACCGAAATACATGAAGCACGAAAGCGGCGAGTGGTTCGCGGTCGACACGATGATTTATTGGGAGAGCGAGATCGAGCGCATCGCCCACGTCGCCTTCCAAACCGCGATGAAGCGCAACCGTCATGTCACTTCGATCGACAAGGCCAATGTCTTGCAGAACGGAATTCTCTGGCGCCAAACGGTCGACCGCGTGGCCAACGAGTATCCGGAGGTCAAACTACGCCACCTCTACGTGGACAATGCCGCTATGCAACTCATCCGCAACCCGAAGGGTTTCGACGTCATTCTTGCCGAGAATCTTTTCGGCGACATCCTAAGCGACGAGTTGGCCATGATCGCCGGTTCGCTCGGCATGCTGCCCAGTGCCAGCCTTGGAATTTCCAAGGGCAACGGCCGCTACTTCGGCATGTACGAGCCGAGCGGAGGCACCGCCCCGGATATCGCCGGCATGGGTATCGCCAACCCCATCGCGCAGATCCTTTCCGCCGCTATGATGCTCCGCTACTCCGCCGGACGCGAAGACGCGGCAGCTTCGATTGAAGCAGCCGTGCAGCGCGTCATCCGGACCGGGCTGCGCACCAAAGATATTCATACCGAGGGCACGCAACTGGTTGGCACTGCGGAGATGGGCAAGGCCATCGCCGAAGCATTGTGACGGCGCGAAGTTCTTGGCTTGGCGCGGCTTTTGCCCGCACAATCTGTCGTCCGTGAACTTCCGCAAACAGGCCGTGCCCGAGCCCGGCGCGTTTCAGATCGCGCCGATGGTGGACATCGTCTTCCTCTTGCTCATTTTCTTTCTGGTCACATGGAATTTTGCGCGTTACGAGACCGAATTGGACGTCAAGGTGCCCACCGCGAAGGAAGGTAAAGAGTCGCGGCGTGCCGTGGGCGAAGTCATCATCAATGTCAAAGCCGACGGCACGATCATGATGAACCGCCGCGAAATGTCGGAGGAGGAATTGACTGCCACCTTACGAAAAATTTCCGAGCTTTATCCAGATCAAGCGGTGGTCCTTCGCGGTGACCAGTCAACCGACTACCGGCACATCGTGGCGGTGCTCGACGTTTGTCGAACAGCCAACATCTGGAATGTCGCCTTCGCCACCGGGCGACCCGAGTCATGACGCGCTTCTTCGTCCTTTTCCTGCTCGTTCCCCTTTCGCTTGGCGCACAGGAGACCGTCGAGGTGCGCATGGCTGAACCTGTCACCAGTGAGGCCGCGCCCGAGGTGCGCCGGGCCGAACCCGTGGTGCCGGCCGGGCCGGCGAGCGCCGCACCGGAGGTTGATGCCACGGACGGTACCGGGGCCATCCGTGCGGCGCCTTCCAATCTGGCGAATGACCCTGCGCGGCGCACTTTCGAGCAAGCCAACGCTTTTTATGGCCAGAAGATGTACGATCTCGCCGTGCCGAAATACCAGGAGTTTCTCGCCATGGCCCCGCGCGGCATCGACCGCCAAGCCGGGCTGTTCCGGCTTGGCGAATGCTTGCGCGCCGCAAAGCGAAACGCCGACTCCGCCGCGGCCTACCGTCAGTTGCTTTCGGAGTTCAACAGCGGCGAATTTCTCGGCCCGGCCGCCTACCGTCTGGGCGAAATACAGTTTGGTGGGCGCGAGTTCGATGGTGCCGCCGCTTCCTTCCGTCTGGCTACGCACCATGTGCGCGATGCCAAGTTGCGGCTGGCCGCGAAGTTTTTCGAGGGACGGGCTTTGGAGGCCGCCGGCCGCACGGCCGAGGCACTTTCTGCTTACCGTGAAGTGGCCGCCCAGAAAGAGAACAACCCTTATCGCGAGCGCGCCATGTTCGACCTGGCTCAAGCCGACGCCCGCGCCGGGCTGACGGATAGCGCGTTGCGCCAGTGGCGTGCTCTGGCCGAGACCGCGCAAAACCCTGTTGTCCGGACCAGTGCCGCGGTCAAAGCCGGCCTGCTCGCCATCGACCAACGCGACTTTGAGACGGCACGGCCTTTGCTCCAGATGGCAGCCGCCAATCAGGAGCTGGCCAACTGGCGCGCGGCGGCCCAAGCCGGTTTGGTACGCCTCGAGTACGAAGCAGAGAATTACCCCGCGGCTGCGGAGTCGGCCGATAGAATCCTTCCTTTGCTCCCTGCCGAGACGCAGCCGGATGTGCTGCTCCTTGCGGCCAATGCCCGCCGGCAAATGGGTGAACAAGAACGCGCGCTTGCCCTTTACGACCGCCTTGTCGTGAACCACCCCGGATCTGCCGCGGCACGTGATGCGGGCTTCCACCGTCTGGTCAGTCTTGTGGCGCAGCAGGACCCTCGTTCTCTCGCGCAAATCGAGGCGTTTCTGCAATCGTCGTCGTCGGAGGACCAGCAGGCCAAAGCAGAGCTTCTCAAGGCC
>CAMBSX010000045.1 GCA_945870655.1 Chthoniobacter flavus
TTGGCCGCGGGGCCGGGGGATGGTTTATTGAGGCTGTATGCATATCCACTTGAGTCC
Organism: Chthoniobacter flavus; assembly: GCA_945870655.1. GTDB lineage: Bacteria > Verrucomicrobiota > Verrucomicrobiia > Chthoniobacterales > JACTMZ01 > JACTMZ01. Next base: position 58 of record CAMBSX010000045.1, read on the forward strand.
CCGTCACCTCGTGCTCACCGGCGCGATCAATTCCTATGTGGTGAACAAACTGGCGCACCTTGACAACCAGTCGGACCAGATCATCGCGGCCCACGTCGTCCTCATGCACGACGAGTCGAAAAAGAAGAGCAACTATGTGGTCAAGATCCACCTGGCTGTCCCTGGGCCCGACCTGCATGCCGAAGACCGGGAAGCCGATCTCTATGCGGCCATCGATCTGGTCATGGACAAACTTTCCCGTCAACTCCGCAAGCGGAAGACGCGTTTGGTCACGTCGAAAAAGCACAAAACGCAATTGGCGGCCGAGCGTCGCAAACGCGGAGTCTGAGCACGGCTGTGGCCGACGCGGCATACAAGGTCAAACTCGATGTTTTCGAGGGGCCGCTCGATCTCCTGCTCTACCTCGTGCGCAAGGACGAGGTGGATATCTATGACATTGAAATCGGACGCATCACGCGGCAATACCTCGAGTATCTCGGCCAAATGGAGGCAATCGATGTTGAGATCGGGGGAGAGTTCATCGTCATGGCCGCGAACCTGCTCTATATCAAAAGCCGCACCCTGCTGCCGGTCGATTTGCAGGGTCCGGTCGAAGAAGAGGGCGAGGATGAGGATCCGCGTTGGGAGCTGATCAGGCAGCTTATCGAATACAAAAAATTCAAGGAGGCGGCTGGTGACTTGCGCGACCGCGAGGAATTTGCGGCGAAGCTGTTCGGACGCACACCATCGGCGCCTGCGGTCGATGGAGGTGCGACCTTGCTGGCCGGCGAGGTCGGAACGCTCGACCTCATTGCCGCTTTCCAGCGTGTGCTGGCGCGCATTGAGAAGCAAAGAGGCGCCGCGCGTGAAATCGAGGCCGACCGGTTCACGGTTTCGGAAAAAATCGAGTACGTCCTGAAAATCTTACCGGAGAAGGAAGGGCTGAAATTCGAGGAACTGTTTGCCGGGCAAACCACGCGCAGCGAGGTGGTGGCCACTTTTCTCGCCTTGCTCGAGTTGGTGCGCCTCCGCCATGTCCATGTCGAGCAGGAAGGGTCGTTCGGGGAGATTCTGCTCCGGCGGCGGGGTTTGGCCGTGGTGCCGGTGCAGGATTTGGCGGATTCGCAGGGCCCCACCGCCCCGAATGGAGACTGGTGAATGTCTTCGGTCTTTTTCGGTGTTGATGCGCTGCGACAAATGGCAAATCCTTCCCGACGCCTTTTATGACCCCGCTTTCCCGTGTCCTTGAAGCCCTGCTCTTTGCCTCCGACAAGCCCATGAGCCCGGCAGAGTGCGTCAAGCATCTGAAGGGAGCGATGGAGGCCGCACCGGAGAATGCCGACGCCGTGGCTCTGGCCGCGTGCAAGCCGGATGAAGTGGTTTCCGCCTTGGGTTGGTTGGCGTCGGCTTACGAAGATGAGCAACGCGGCTTTCGTCTCATCGAGAGCGGTGCCGGTTGGAAAGTGGTCACCGCGCCCGACGCGGCACCTTGGGTCCGGCAACTTTTCCCGGAGAACCGTCCGTCACGGCTGAGTCCTTCGGCGCTCGAGACCCTTGCCATTGTGGCCTACCGGCAACCGATCACGCGGGCGGACCTTGAGGCGGTGCGCGGGGTCAATGTGGACGGCGTCGTGCAGACCCTGCTAGAACGCGGGGTCATCCGTATTGCCGGCCGCGCCGACGTGCCGGGGCGCCCGTTGCTCTATGGCACCACGGAGTTTTTCCTCGAGCATTTTGCCCTGCGTTCACTGGACGAGTTGCCCAACTGTGCGGAATTACGCCGGGTGGAACTTCCGGTCGCCGTCCGGGCCGAGGACCAACCGGTTCTCCCTCTGGATCAAGCCCCGGCGAGCGATGGCCCGGACGCCGTTTCCCCGAGCGGAACCGTACCGGTCGAGGAGGTGGTATGACGCTGGAACAACTGCGAACCGCCATCGACGGCGTCGACGACCGGATCCTTGGGTTGTTGGGTGAACGGGCTGCTCTGGTCCAGGAGGTCGGACGGGTCAAGGACAAGACCGGCGACTCCTATTATGCTCCGGAGCGCGAGGAGAAGTTGTTGCGCCGTTTGGTCACAACCAATACGAGCCGCCTGCCGGAGGCGGGGCTGCGCGCCATCTACCGCGAAATTCTTTCCTCCATGCGCGCGCTTGAGCAAACAATCAAAGTGGCTTATCTCGGTCCGCGCACGACGTTCAGCCACCAGGCAGCGGCCCGCCATTTCGGCAGTGCGGTGGAGCTTTGCCCCGAGCGCACTATCGGGGAAGTTTTTGAAGCGGTGGAACGCGGACGGACCCACTATGGCGTGGTGCCGATCGAAAATTCCCAGGAGGGCTCGGTCAACGCCACCCTTGACCGTTTCATGGAGAGTGATGTCCGGATTTGTGCCCAGGTTTTTCTGCCGGTCGAGCTGAATTTGCTCGGGAACGGGCCTCTGGCCGCGGTGCGCAAGGTCTATTCGCATCCCCAGCCGTTTGGCCAATGCCGGCGCTGGTTGGCCCAATACTTGCCCGCGGTCGAATGTGTCGAGGTCTCCAGTACAGCGCGAGCCGCGGAGCTGGCGGCGGCCGAGAAAGGCACGGCTGCGTTGGCCAGCGGCATGGCGGGCCACGAATTCAATTTGCCCGTGCTTGCCCCCTCAATCCAGGACGCACCCGGCAATGTGACGCGGTTTTTTGTTATCGGACGAAAATCGCCCCCACCCTCGGGCCGCGACAAAACCTCGGTCATGTTTGCGGTGAAGGACCAGCCCGGCGCCCTGGCCAAGGCTCTCGCGCCGTTTGAGAGAGCGAGTATCAGCCTGACGCGGATCGAGAGTCGTCCATCCAAACGCCAAGCCTGGGAATATTACTTTTTTGTCGATCTGGCCGGGCATGTCGACGGGGCCGAACTGGCCGCGGCCTTGGTGGAGCTTTCTCGGGTTTGTGCTTTCACGCGGATCCTCGGCAGCTATCCCGACACGCCGGCATCCTGAGACGCATTGCGCGACGCCGCCGGAACTGGTAATTTAAAAGTTCAGTCGTGAAAACCGAAAAAGACCTCCCCCTGGCCAAGCGCAATGCCTACCTCAAAGCTTTGAGTGCCCTAGAGCTTGGCAACCACGGATTGGTGGTGTCGATGCTTGGACCCCTGGTGGCTGAGGAACCGGAATTTCTGGCCGGACGCAAATTGTTGCGCGAGGCGCAGGTCATGCGATCGAAAGGGAAATCCAGTTTCCTCGGGCTTTCCGGAGGCGGGCTTTCGCTAGGGCGCGGTAAAGTTAAAAAACTGATCGAATCCGGCGATTTCCGGGCGGCCCTGGCCGAGGCGGAGAAGGGCTTGGAATCCGATCCGATGGGGTCCCAACCCAACCGCGAGTTGCACGATGCGGCCGAAGCGGCGGCGGCGGCCGCCCGCGCGGAAATGGCCTCGCGGCAGGCCGAATTCGACACCTCGCCCGAGGAGGGCAAGGAGAAGGCCGCCCGCCACTTGGACGCCGCCCGGGAAAAAGTCCGGGTGTTCGAGACCATTGCCCGTTTTGCCCTCGAGACCATCGCTCTGGATCCGAAAAATACGAAGGTGCGGCACGACCTCGGTGACTACCTCATGCGCATTGAGGACTACGACGAAGCATCGAAAGCGTACGACGAAATCCTACGCCGCAACCCCATGGACCTCGATGCGCGGGACAAAGCGAAGGAGGCCGCGGCCCGGCGCTCCATGCAGCGCGGTAAACTAGGTACCTCCACTTTTGCCGAGCTGGTCAAACAACGTCAGCAGGGCGGGGCGGAGGAAAAAGTTGTCACCGTGGGCGAATCCGCCGAGGACCTGGCGCGCGTGGTCTACGAAGCTCACGAGGCCGGCAATCCCGACCGCGAATCCGCGCGCAAGCTGGCCGATCTTTATTACGCCAAAGAAGACTACGACCACGCGCTGGAGTACTACCGCTACCTTTCCGCTTTGGCCAATGACACGGATCCCGGCTTGCTCCGCAAGATCAGCGACACCGAGGTGCGCAAGATTTCCATGGCGATTGCCGCCAAAGACAAAGAGCTTGCTGCGATGGCCCCGGACAGCCCGGAAGCCGTGGCCCTGCGCGTGGAACTCGACGAATTGCGGCGCGGCAAGGCCGAACAAATGCTGGGCGAAGCCCGCAAGCGCGTTGAACGCAATCCGACCGACCTGCAATACCGTTTCGAGTTGGGTGAGCAGATGGTGCTGGCCGGTCATTACAAAGAGGCCATTCCTGAACTGCAAAAAGCCCGCAGCAACCCGAATACCCGCACCAAAGCGCTCAACATGCTCGGCAAATGCTACACCGAGCGCAACATGCTCGATCTGGCGGCCAAGACCCTGACCGACGCGGCGTCCGAAATTCCCGGCATGGATGGCACCAAGAAGGACATTCTCTACAATCTCGGCCTAGTTTATGAACGGATGGGCGATGCCGGGAAATCCCTCGATTGCATGAAGGAGATCTACGAGGTCGATTACGGCTACCTTGATGTGGCCGCGCGGGTCGAGTCCTCCTACACCGCCTGAGCCACCAGGTCGTAGACCTGTGATCCGGTCACGGTCACGTCGGCGAATTTGCCGACGGGCAGGGGACTCGCCAACAAAACACGGCAGTCGACGTCCGGGGCGTCGTGTTCACTGCGGGCGACCTGCGGTTGCTCAACGAGCACTTTGATCGTGCGTCCCCGCTGCGCCTCCGCCAATTCACGGGCGATTTTTTGCTGGAGTTTCATGGCTCGGGCGTGACGTTTATTTTTCACGGCTTCGGGGATTTGTCCGTCCATTTTGGCCGCCCGGGAACCTTCTTCCTGAGAATATTTGAAAACGCCCAGCCGTTCGAAGCGGACGCGGTTGATAAAATCCAGCAGGGACTCGAAATGTTCGTCGTTTTCGCCGGGGAAGCCGGTGATGAAGGTGGTGCGGATGGCGAGACCGGGAATACCTTCGCGCATCCGGAGGATGAGGTCCTCGATATGTTGCCGTGAGGTTTCGCGGCGCATGAGCTTGAGCATGTCCTCATGGATGTGCTGTAGCGGCATATCAACGTAGCGGGCGACTTTGCGGCTCCGGGCAATCGTGGTGATAAGTTCGTCACTCCAATGCGCGGGATGCGTGTAGAGCAGGCGGATCCAGAAATCGCCCTCGATCTGGTCGAGCTCTTCGAGCAGACGGCAGAGCGTGGGACCGCGCGAGGAATCAACTGGCTGGCGGGGTCCCGCTTTCTGCTCCCAGAGATCCATGCCGAAATAAGTGGTGTCTTGGCTGATCAGGTTGAGTTCTTTCGCTCCCTGTTCGACCAAGGCACGTGCTTCTGCCACGACCGACCCGATGGTCCGGCTGCGGTGGCGCCCGCGCATTTGTGGGATCACGCAGAAGCTGCACGGATGGTTGCACCCTTCGGCAATCTTCAGGTAGACCGTGTGGCGGGGTGTAAGTTGGAAGCGCGGGGTGTCGTAGTCGGGAATGTAGCGCGATTTGCGCGTGACCAGGTCGAGAGGACCGCCCGCTCCGGCCGCCGGCCGCTCGAGCACCTCCCGGACAATGCGCGGAAACTCGGCGATTTGGTCGAGTCCGATAAAGGCATCAACTTCGGGGATTTCGCGTTTGAGTTCCTCGTGGTAGCGCTGCGCAAGGCAACCGCTGACGATGATTTTCTGGGCTGGTCGGGCGGACAACCGCCTCTGGTGCATCTCGAGGATGGTGTCGATCGATTCCTCTTTGGCTTGATCGATGAAGCCGCAGGTGTTGATCACCAGCACATCAGCTTCGTCGGGCTCGCGGGTCAGGTCGAAATGAGCTTTCGCGGCCCCGCCGAGCATAATCTCGGCGTCGACCAGATTTTTGGCGCAACCGAGGCTGACCATGCCGATCTTGGGGCGCGCGTTTGCCGTGGCCATGCGGATAAGGGTTGACCGCCTTGGAGCGGTCGGTCAGGGCGCGGAGGACCCGCCCATGGCCGGCCCCGGGGTGAGACTCAGATAGAGGGCGTTGTCCAGGCTGACGCGGTCGCCGGGCGGGATGGGCAGCGCTGGCGCTGTGGTTTCTTTGACCGAGGGCGCTGGTAGGCGCTCGGCCCGTTCTTCAAAGTTGAGCCGAGAAAGCTTCGCGTTGAGCGACCAGAGTCCGGTGGTGAGGATGATCAAAGCCGTGACGGCCAGTACTGTGCCGGGTCCGACCACCCGCCGTTTTTTTGGCTCGGGAGTATCGCGCATGGTGTCGCTGTAGGCCAGCTCCACGCAGCCGTCGACGGGTGACAATGCGACATCTCCAGGCTGGCGAGGTCCGCGGCTTTTGGCCACCGGGACTTCGAGGTATCGCGCATACATGCGCAAGGAAAGCCGGTGGTAGACCTCCGGCATGTTGTCGACCGAATCATTTTCCTCAAGCTGGCGCAGGATATCGGCACGGAGACAGGTGTCCTTCGCCGCCTGCTCGAGGCTAATACCTTTGGCCTCTCGCGACATTTTGAGTTCTTGGCCGGGATGAGGGTTCATCGATATTTTCACTATGCATCAACCGGGCAAGCTGTCCAAGTCCACGAGTATCTCGCGGTCCTTGGCCCCATCTTTCGGACCGACAATGCCGCGCTGTTCGAGAATATCAACCACGCGGGCCGCACGGGTGTAACCGAGACGGAGCCGGCGCTGGAGCATGGAGGTGGAAGCCTTGCCTTCCTGTTTGATAATGCCGAGACACCGGGCCACCAGTTCCTCGTCCTCGTCGGTCACGTCCTCGTCGCCTGCACCGGAGGAGGTCATGGCTTCATGGAATCCGGGGTCGAAGGTCGGCTCGGCTTGCGCCCCGACATAATCGACGACGCGGTGGATTTCCTCGTCGGTGACGAGCACGCCTTGGGCACGAACGAGGGTGGAGGTTCCGGGCGGCAGGTAAAGCATGTCCCCCTGGCCGAGAAGCTTGTCGGCACCGTTGGCGTCGAGGATGACGCGGCTGTCGAGTTTCGAGGCGACCTGGAAGGCGATACGGCTCGGTATGTTCGCCTTGATCACCCCGGTGACGACGTCGGCCCGCGGGGTCTGCGTGGCGACGATCATATGGATGCCGGCGGCCCGCGCCATTTGCGTGATGCGGGCGATGGCGCTTTCGACATCGGCCGGTGCGGTTTGCATGAGGTCGGCCAATTCGTCGATGATGACGACAATGAAAGGGAGCCGTTCGGGAATGACCAATTCCTCACCCTTCTTCGGCGGCGGGATCTCGAGCACCGCGTCCTCGATACCCTCGTCCTCTGCATCATTGTCCGCTGGCGTCGATTCGGGCGCCACATCCTCGTCGGGCTTTTTCTCCAGCGGTCGTGCATTGAACCCGTGGATATTGCGCAAGCCACATTTGGCGAAGATCCGGTAACGGCGCTCCATTTCGTCGATGACGTAGCGCAGGGCGAGGAGAACCTTTTTCGGCTCGGTGACCACATTGGCCGCGAGATGGGGGAGCTTTCCGTAATGCTGCATTTCGACGACCTTTGGATCGATCATGATAAAGCGCAGTTCCTCGGGTGAAAACTTGTAGAGCATGCTCGCGATGATGGCATTGACGCACACACTCTTGCCGCTGCCCGTGGTGCCGGCGATGAGGAGGTGGGGCATCTGGGCGAGGTCGGCGATGATCGTGCGGCCGTAGACGTCCTTGCCGAGGGCAAGGGGGATCTTGGCCTTGCTGTTGACCCATTCGTCGCTTTCGAGGAGCTCGCGGAAGACGACTTTGATTTTTTTGCTGTTGGCGATTTCGATGCCGACGGTGTCCTTGCCGGGAATGGGCGCAAGGATGTTGATTTTTTCGGCCCGGGTGGCGCGGGCGATATCTTTTTCCAGATTGGCGATGCGGTCGACGCGCACGCCGCGCGCCGGATAAATTTCGAAGCGGGTGACGGTGGGGCCGCGGGTGATGTCGCCGGCGCTGGCCTCGAGGCCGAACTGCTTCAGCGTGTCAAGGATGCTGCTCTGCATGGCGAGAAGTTCGGCCGGGTCGGCAGTCTGGCGGTCGCCCATGTCGGGCGAGTCGAGCAGATCGAGCGGCGGCATTTGGTAGTTCTCGATGTGGATGTCCGGCACCGCACCAAGCGGACCGGTTTCTTTCTTTTTGGGAGGCGCGGGAGCAGGAGGCTTTTTGACCGGGGCGGCCCCGGTGTCGATGATCTTGGGCTCAGGGAAGGGCAGGGCGGGTATCATTTCTTTTTCTTCCACCACGACTTCCTCGGTTTCCTCCCCCTCTTCGCCGGCTGCTTTCTTGCGCGTCCGTCCGGGAACGGGGCGTTTCGAGCGCGGGGTGTTGGCGAGGGCTTCTTCGACGGCTGCTTCCTGCTCGAGATGTTTCCTTTCCAACTGCGCCTCGCGGCGCAGGCGAAACCATTCCGGCACTGCGACCATGACCTCCCGGCAGAATTTGACCGGGTGCATGCCGGTCATGAGGATGAGACTGGCGAGGTAAAAAAGGGTCAGGAGGATGGTTGCGCCGATGACCCCGAGCAGGCCGGCGAGCACGGTTTTGCCGAGAGCAAGCCCGATCCAGCCACCCGGGCCGAGGATGTTGAAGTGTTCTCTCCACGATTGGAGAAGCCATGGCTGGATACCGGCGAGGCAAGCGCCGGAAAGGATGAAGGCGGCCATCCAGCCGAGGCGTTTTTTCAGAACAAGATTGGCGGTGAGGAACTTGGCTCCGCCGAAACCGATAAGAATGACGGCCAGCAAGTAGGCGGCCGCACCAAGAAGGAAGTAGGTGAATCCGGCAACCACTGCGCCGACCGGTCCGATGAAGTTTTCCGTCACCGCCTCAGGCGCGCCCTGTTTGCTGAAAAAGAGCCAAGACGGCACATCGGCCGGTGAATAAGAGACGAGGGCAAGAAAGAGGAGGGTGCCGGCCCCGAGCAGGATGAGCCCGAGCACTTCACTCCACGCTTTGCTGCTGCCTTCTTCTGTTGTTTTACCGCGCGCCAAGGGGATCTTCATAGCAGGTCGGGACCCCGGGCGACAAGGAAGGCATTTGCGCGGGGTGGAGCAACCTGTTAGGTCATCCCGCTTCGTCTATGGAACATCCGCGGGAAAATCTTTCCACCGCGCTCGCCGGCTTGCTCGCCCGCGAACATGCGGAAGGTGGCCTCACTCTCGGCGAGGTCTTCCGCCGGATCGGCGACCGTGGGTTCGGTTTATTGCTTGTGGTCCTGGCCTTGCCGAGCGCCCTGCCTTTGCCGGCCGCCGGCTACAGCACGCCGTTCGGGATCCTCATGGCGATTCTGGCCCTGCAAATGCTCGCCGGTCGCACCACACCATGGCTGCCGCAACGCGCGGCCCGTGTGAAGCTGAGCGGAAAATTTATCGATGTGATGTTGGGGTTTTTCTCCAAGTTCTTCGGCAAAGTTGAGTTCCTCATCCGCCCGCGCTGGCCATGGGTCGGCGCGCGGGCCGGTCGCGCCTTCCTCGGCGTGCTCGTCCTGATCATGGCTTGTCTCATGATCTTGCCGATTCCGCTGACCAATACTTTTCCCGCTTTCGTTATTTTTCTCACCGGTATCGGGCTGACCGAAGAGGACGGGCTCTTCAGTCTTTTTGCCGGTTTGCTCGGCGTGGTCTCCACGGCGCTTTACGCGGTGGTTATTTACATTTTCGTCCAATTTGGCCTCGAGGGCATCGAGATGATCAAGGAATGGATCAAGTCGTCCGCCGGTCTGGCCGGCTGAGGAGACCCCGCTTTGCTCCGGCGGGGTGCCTCGTGGTATTGGTCTTGTCATGAACAAGAAACGGCAAGGGGAAGCTGCGGCGCCGGACCGTGGACGTTTGTCGTGGTTCATCGGGTCCCTCGGCAACCGCCTCCTCACCGGCATTGCTTTCGCGGTGCCCCTGGTGGTCACCTACTGGGTGCTGTCCTTCGGCTACGGTGTGGTCACCGGCTTGAGCGATCCGTGGCTCAAGGCTTTCGGGGTGGATTTCCCCGGCGCGGGATTCCTCCTCACCATCTTCGTTTTTATCGGTCTTGGATTCATGGCCACCCATGTCCTCGGACGACGCTTACTCGACCGTTTCGAGTTGTTCATGCTGCGTATCCCGGTTGCCGGATCGATTTATTCCGGAGCGAAACAGGTTTTGCAGACCATCCAAGGCATGGGCAGCGGACTCAAACCGAAACGTGCGGTGGTTTTGGAATACCTTGTGCCGGGCAGCTATCTTTTCGGCTACGCCACCGGGCACTTCACCGAGGCGGGGAGCGGTCGGGAAATGACCACGGTTTTCGTGCCCACGGCGCCCAACCCGACCACCGGCCTGCTCATTGCCGTCCCCGCCGGAAAGGTCCGGGACTGCGACCTGAGTATGGAGGAGGCCACCAAGATGCTCGTTTCGGGCGGCTTGCTCACCCCGCAGCGACCCCTCTCTGTCCAACCGGCAGCAGGGCCGGGAAAATCATAAACGTCCGTTTGAATTTTTGAACGTCCAGGCCGGGTGGTGGTCGAAGTTGGTATGAAAGTCAAAGCCTTCAACCCCTACCGCAAATTCAACCGCACCCGCCATTCCCTCGGCGAACTGGTAGCCGCCGTCGGCGCTGCCACCGAGGACAGCCGCGAGGCCGTGGCCGCCCTCATCGACCTCTTCCAGACCGGTCGCGTCCAATTGCGTGATCACGGGCATCTGAAAAGGGTCCGGGTCAGCGTCTGACGCCAAGAATTTTTCATGGCAAGCAGGGTCGGGGCCGGGTGGCTGCCGGCCCTTCTTGTTTTCGTGGTTTGTCCGCGCCTCGTGATCCGCTAGCTTGACCGGGTGATTGACCGATATTCCCGACCCGAGATGCGAGCCCTCTGGTCCGACCAGCGCAAATACGAAATCTGGCTCGAGATCGAAACCCTCGCCTGCGAAGCCATGGCGCGCCTCGGACAGATTCCGGAGGAAGACGCCAAGGCCATCCGCGAAAAAGCCGAGTTTTCCATTCCCGGCATCCTTGAGATTGAAAAGCGGACCAACCATGATGTCATCGCCTTCCTTGAGAATGTGGCGGACTCGGTCGGCCCCGCCGCCCGCTGGATGCACCAGGGGCTGACTTCGTCAGATGTCCTCGACACCACGCTTGCCGTGCAAATGGCAGCAGCGATCGACCTTTTGGTCGGGGGCGTGGATGGCGTCCGAACCGCGGTCGCCGAGCAGGCTCGTGCCCACAAATTCACCCCCATGATGGGCCGCAGTCACGGTATCCACGCCGAACCAGTCACCTTCGGGCTCAAGCTGGCCCTTATGTACGACGAATTTGGCCGTGTCCGCGAGCGCCTCGTCGAAATGCGCAAGCGGGTTGCGGTGGGGAAATTGAGCGGTGCGGTCGGAACGCGGGCCCACTTGGATCCGCGCGTGGAGGAAGAGGTCTGCGCTTGTCTTGGACTCAGACCCGCTACCCTTTCGACCCAGATCGTGCAGCGCGACCGCCATGCCGAGTTCATCGCTGTGCTCGCCTTGGCCGCCAGTTCGATCGATCGCTGGGCCACCGAGTTCCGTCACTTGCAACGCACCGAAGTCCTCGAAGTGGAGGAATTTTTTGCCCAGGGGCAGAAAGGCAGCTCGGCCATGCCGCACAAACGCAATCCGATCACCGGTGAGCGGTTGAGCGGACTGGCTCGCGTCATCCGCGGCCATGCGGTCACCGCGTTGGAAAACGTCGCCCTCTGGCATGAGCGGGACATCAGCCACAGCAGCGCCGAGCGCATCATTTTTCCCGATGCGTGCACCCTGCTCGACTACATGCTTGCGCTCACCGCCAAGCTGGTGCGCGGCTTGCAGGTTTACCCCGAGAACATGCGGGCCAACATGGACAAATCACGGGGCCTTTTTGCCAGCCAGTCCGTCCTGCTCAAACTTACCGAAAAAGGCTTCGAGCGCCAGAAAGCTTACGAAGCTGTGCAGCGCGCCGCGCTGAAGACCTGGGCGGGCGACGGGGAATTTCTGGCCAACCTCTCGGCCGACCCGGAAATCAGCGGCATGCTGGACCAGGCCGAGTTGCTCGACGCCTGCGGCTTGGACCGACATTTCCGGCACGTGGACAAAGTCTTCCGCGATTTGGGGATCGGCTAAGTATACCCGCAACGGCACGGCTCCAGTATGTTTTCCCGTCTTTCCGACAAATTGCAGGACGTCTTCAAGGATCTCCGGGGGCACGGCCGCATTAGCGAAACGAACGTCAATGAAGCCCTTCGTGAAGTGCGGCTTGCCCTGCTTGAAGCCGATGTGCATTTCAAAGTAGCCAAGGACTTTATTGCCCGGGTCAAAGAAAAAGCCCTTGGCGGGGAAGTGCTGCGCAGCGTCACGCCGGGCCAACAGATCGTCAAAATTTTTCACGACGAGCTTGCCGCGCTCCTCGGGGGCGATGCCGCGCCCCTCCATCTCGGACCGCAGGCCCGCATTCTCGTGGTCGGTCTGAATGGCGCCGGCAAGACCACCACCTGTGCCAAGCTCGCGGCATGGCTCAAGAAAAGCGGCCGCACGCCCGTCCTCATTGCCTGTGACTTGCAGCGCCCGGCCGCCGTCGACCAGCTGGCCACGTTGGCCGGACAGATCGGTGTTCCCATGTACCGCCCGGAACACGGCGAAAAGAATGTCCTACGCGTAGTTCAGGCCGGCATGGAGTGGGCCAAAGCGCAGGGGCATAATGTCGAAATTTATGACACCGCCGGCCGTCAGGACCTCGACGACGAATTGATCGGGGAACTGCGCCAGGTGAAAGATTTGGTCCAACCGAACGAAAGTCTCCTGGTCTGCGATGCCGCGACCGGGCAACAGGCGGTCGGGGTGGCCGAAAAATTCCACGGCGGGGTTGGGGTCACCGGTCTCATCCTGACCAAACTCGATGGTGACGCCCGAGGAGGGGCTGCCTTGTCCTTGCGCGAGGTGACCGGTCAGCCGGTCAAATTTGCCGGCACTGGCGAGAAGATGGACGCCTTTGAGGTATTCCATCCGGACCGCATGGCCGGCCGCATCCTTGGCATGGGCGACGTGGTTAGTCTGGTGGAAAAAGCGGCGGAAAGCTTTGAATTGGAGGATGCGACCCGCATGGAAGCGCGGATGCGCGGCGGCAATTTCGACCTCAACGACTTTCTCGAGCAGTTCAAGATGCTCCGCAAAATGGGTCCGCTCGAGAATCTCCTTGGACTCATTCCCGGCATGGACAAGACGAAACCTACCCGCGTTGACGAGAGACAAATGCGCCGGGTGGAGGCCATCGTCCTTTCCATGACGCCCGGCGAGCGCGCCCGCCCCGACGTCCTCAACGCCCGGCGCCGCCAACGCATCGCCAAGGGCAGCGGGACGACGGTCACTGAAGTGAACAACCTTCTGCTGCGGTTCTCGGACATGAGAAAACTCATGAAAAAGCCCGGCAAACTGAAAAAAATGATGGCAAGGGCAGGCGGTATGGGCATGCTAGGGAGAAACTAAGGAACAAATTATGGCAACGGCAATCAGACTCCGCCGCGAAGGCACCCGCAACAGCCCCTACTACAAAGTGGTGGTGGCCGACAAACGCAGCCCTCGCGACGGCAAATTCCTCGAAATCCTCGGCAACTACGACCCGAAGAAACCCGGCACGAACTACAAGGTCAACGTCGACCGCATCGACCACTGGGTGAAAAACGGCGCGCAAATGTCCGACACCGTGCGCAGCATCGTCAAAAAAGCCCGCGCGGCGGCGGCCAAGGCTGCCTGACCTTTCCGGTCATGGAGGAGTTCCTCAATTTTGTCCTGCGCCGCCTCGCCGGCCATCCAGACGAAGTTTTCCTCACTCATGCCGCGGTGGAGGGCAAAGATGTTTACACCGTGCGGGCCCGGCAAACCGACCTGCCCCGCATCATCGGCAAGCGCGGTCAGACCATCCACGCCATCCGCAGTCTCCTCGAGGCCGGTGCGGCCAAACACGGTGGCAAGGTGCAGCTCGTGGTTCCCGATTGATCCTGTGAAGTCCTTCCCTTTCCTTCTCGCCGCCCTCGCCCTGGCCGCCGTTTCCTGCGAACGGATCCCGCCCTCGGAAAGCATTCCCGGCTACGGTGAGAAAAAAGCTGCCGAGAAAAAAGCTGAAAGCAAGCCTCTCGGCGCCGCGGAAAACCCGCCGGAATTTTTCCCGCCGCAAGGCCAAGAGTAGCCCGGTCGCGGCGGCGTTGCCGGCCCTTTTCCGAGGCAGGGGCAAGCGGTCTGACTGTCCGCACTCCTCCCAATGGACACGCCCGCCGGGTATCCGCACCAGCGAAACGAGGTCCCGCACCGAGCCGGTAATCTGCTATAGTTTGTCACCATGACCAATCGCCGCGGATTCGTCTCCCGCGAAGCCGAGAGCTTCGCCTGTGCCCTTCGCGGCATCGCCTCTCTGCTCAGGAGTGAAGTCCATGCCCGCATCCACCTTGTCGCGACTGTCGTGGTCATCGTCCTCGGGTGGTGGGCTGGGATCACTTCCGGCCAATGGATCGCCGTGGTCCTCGCCATCGGCTTGGTCTGGGTGGCCGAAGCGCTCAACACCGCGATTGAATACGTCGCCGACCTTGCGCACCCCGACGAGCACCCCGAAGTCAAAAAACTGAAAGACCTCGCGGCGGCCGCCGTCTTGTTCGCCTCCCTCATCGCCCTGATCGTCGGCTTGCTCGTTTTTTGGCCGCGTCTCCGCGCAATATGCGCCGCTCTCTGAGACATGGAAACTCGCAGCAATGAGTCAATTGTTCGTGCGCTGGAAGACGCATCGGTGCGGTATTCGATTGTTGGCGATCCGGCCATCTGCCAAAAGTGGCGAATCGATAAAGGCATGATCGTCCTCAAATTTGGAGTGACGAGCGTCGCCGCACGCCCATAGACGTCTTCGTTTATGAACCGTTCGATTTCGATCAAGAGTATGCTGCTGCTGTATGGGTTGAGATTTCGCCCGGCTTGCGCGCCCCGATTGTTTCCCTGCCGGGACTTTTGCAAATGTAGCGCGAGGCTGGACGACCGCGTGGCCTGGAAGATATCAACGAGCTGACCCGTGGCCGAGAAAC
>CAMBSX010000046.1 GCA_945870655.1 Chthoniobacter flavus
TGGCCATCCATCACCAATTGGCGGACCGACAGATCGCCGAGACCGGCCCAAAAGGCGGCGTTTTCCTTTTTGTCGCCACCGCGCCGGGCGGCGTCTTGAAGCAAGGAAGCTGCCTCCGAGGGCCGTCCGTCCGCGCGATAAATACTGTAAAGCATCTGGTAAGCTTCAATGCCATCGGGATCCGCTTCCAAGGCTTGGCGTGCGTAGCGCTCGGCCGGCTCGAATTTGCGAAGACTGACGACGTAAATGCCGGCAATGCGCAAGGCGAGCGATGCCGACTTGGGATTGAGCTTGAGTGCGTCCTTCAGGACGGCAAGAGCCTCGGGAACCTCTTCGCGCTGCAAGTGCACACGGGCGATTTCCTGGGACAAGGAGACGTTGGACGGATCCAGGTCCAGGGCTCGACGGTAGTTGCGGAACGACTCATCCGGATCGTTCTCGGCCACGATCATGCCTGTAGCCACGCGGGCCATGGATTCGGCCCGGCGATCTGCCGACTCCTCCAAGACGGCGGGAAGGGCCTTGAAAGAGGATTCGCCCCCTCCAACATCGGTGGTCAGCGCCGACAGGGTGCAGGGGCCGAGGGCAATAGCATAGAGCGGCCAGGCAGCGACGGGACGCAACCGGAAACGCGCGAACATGGGGCCAAAGATAGCCTTTAGCTCTTGTAGCGCAAACGCTTCTTGTGACGGTTAAGCTTCATGCGCTTGCGGCGCTTGTGCTTGGCGATTTTCGCCTTCCGCCTCTTTTTGATAGATCCCATGTAATACGTTAATAAACCAACTTGTTGAGGGGATATTCTATGATCCCCTCGGCCCCGAGCGCTTTGAGTTGCGGGATGATCTCGCGGACAACCTTCTCATCGATGACTGTCTCGACGGCGACCCACCCATCATGCGCCAGAGGCGAAACGGTAGGATTCCGGAGAGCGGGCAACTCCTCAAGCAAATTCTCCAAACGGGCCTGCGGAAGGTTCATTTTCAACCCGACCTTGTCACGGGCAGCCAAGGCCCCCTGCAGGAGCAGGATGATGCGGTCCATCTTGCCGCGCTTCCATTCGGCAGAGTAAGCCTCGCGGTTGGCAATAAAGACGGGATAGGACTCCATGATGGTCTCAACGATGCGCAGGTTGTTGGCCCGCAGCGAGGAACCGGTCTCGGTAATATCCACAATGGCATCGACCAGATCCGGCACTTTCACCTCGGTCGCTCCCCAGCTGAATTCCACTTCGGCATTGACCCCGCGTCGGCGGAAAAATTCTTTGGTCAGTCCGACCGCTTCGGTTGCCACGCGCTTGCCGGCCAGATCCTCCACCGACCGCACCGGCGAATCCTCCGGAACCACCACCACCCAGCGGGTCGGCGCCGCCGAAACTTTGCTGTAGGGCAGATCGCACAGCGAGGCGACATCGGACGCGTTTTCAGCCACCCAGTCGCGTCCGGTGATACCGCAGTCAAGGAACCCCTGCTCAACATAACGGCTGATTTCTTGGGCCCGCAGCAGACGAACGACCAACTCGGGATCGTCCACCGAGGGACGGTAGGACCGGTCGGCCCCCGACACGGCAAAGCCCGCCTTGGCGAAAAGGGACAAGGTCTGTTCCATCAGGCTGCCGGTGGGCAACCCGATTCTTAGCGTGTTTTCAGCCATAAAGCGGAGGGCCGAACGTAGAAGAGCGCGCCCTGCGGTCAAGATCTTTGGCGCCTGTGGGTTTGCATCGGGGGCCGGGCAACCTCATCTTCCTGGTTGATGGACCACTCCACGCTGCTGGCCGAACTGGAAGCAGAGCCTCCCCGCAAGGAGTCATGGGGCCGATGGTTTGTGCTGGCCTTGTTCCTTTCGGTTGCCGCGCACCTTGCCTTTGTCTGGTGGGCGCGGTCGCATGCGGTCAGCACCTTCAGTGATGCCTATTACGACCAGATGGTGCCGCGCGCCTTCAAAGTCGAACGCGTCGAGATCGACTCCCGCCTGCTAGCAGACGACGAGGTGACCGAAAACGAAACGGTCCGCAAAGTCACCCCGGCGCCCGTCGATCTCCCCGCCGAGGACATCTCGGCCGAGAGGGCCGAAGTTCGCGCCTCCCCCGTCAAGCCGGGCCGACTCGGAATCCAAGGGGAACAAGCCCCGCAAATTGGACCGGCCGCCAGCGAAGCAGCCAGCCGTCTGGCCTCGGCAACCGCCGCCTCGCTGGAAGAGGACCTCACCTCAATGCACGAAGCCCTCCTTGCCGAGGTGCCCGTCGCCGCCGCTCAACCCGCCGTCGAATTGGCCGCCGGGGCGGGACGCGCCGGCGCCGAAAGCGCCGATTCGGTTCCCGCCGGTTACAGCGACCTTGATGACCTGCTGGTGCAGACCGGCGGGCTGACCACCGCCGCCGGCCCCATCTTCATGCCGGCCGACGTTCTCTTTGGCTACGACGAGTCATTTCTCCGGCCCGAGGCCATCACCAGTTTGGAAAAGCTCGGTGAACTCATCCGGCGCAATCCGGACGCCCGTTTCCGCATCGAGGGGCATACCGATTCCTTCGGCGGGGCCGATTACAACGCGCGGTTGAGCCGCGCCCGCGCGGAATCAGTCGAACAATGGCTGGCGGACCGCATGAAGATCGATCCTGCCGTCATCGACACACGCGGACTGGGCAGCACGCGCCCGCTCGTGCCGACCACTGGCAGTGTCGAGGAGCAACAACTCAACCGCCGCGTCGAGATTGTCATTCTCCGTGCGGCCGGAGACCGCTAAAGAAAGGCCCCTGCGGCTCATGAGTTACGATCCCGAAAAAGTCCTCGTCCGCGCCTCCGAGGATCTCGACAAGCAGACCCGGGGGAAATCCGCCGCCGAATGCCTCGAGCCTTACCGGCGTTTCCGCCGGCTGGAAGAGCACCGCCTGCGCCTGCGCATTTCGGCCGGGGCCGGCGGCCGCGAAGTTGTGCGGCAACGCAGCGACTTGGTCGACATTCTCTTCCGCCGCATTTTCGCGCAGGTCTGCACCGCGCATTTCGGAAAACCGAAGCCCGAAGGTTTGGCCGTCATCGCCTTCGGCGGATACGGGCGCCGGGAGATGAATCCTTTCAGCGATGTCGACATCATGTTCCTCCACGCCGGGAACAAACCCGATGCGCGGGAAACCGCCACCGTGCAGGAAATCCTCCGCCTGCTCTGGGATACCGGTTTCAAGGTAGGGCATTCCGTGCGCTCCGTGCGTGAAGCGATTTCGCAGGCCAACTCCGATCTGCAGACCAAGACCTCCATGCTCGAATCGCGCTGGCTGGCCGGGGACCGCGAACTTGTCGACCGCTTCCGCGGGGAGTTCGAAAGCAAATGCGTCAAGGGCAAGGAGGACGCCTACATCGCCTGGCGACTGGTCAACCAGAAGGAACTGCACGAGCAATACGGACGCATCGTGTCCGTGCAGGAACCCAACGTGAAACACGGGGCCGGCGGGCTGCGCGATTACCAGAATCTTCTCTGGAACGGATACTTCCATGCGCACGCCATGACAACGGCCAAACTGGTGGAGAAAAAAATCCTGACCGAAAGCGAACGGCGGTTCCTCGAAAAGGCCTACGACTTCCTGCTCCGTGTCCGCACCGAGATGCATTTCGTCAACAAGCGCCCGATCGATTCGCTCACCCTTTACCTCCAGGGGCAGGTCGCCACGCGGCTGGAATATCCACAGAAGCACATGCTGGCCCGCGTGGAGGCCTTCATGCGCGACTATTACCAACACACGCGCAACATCAACCGCATCACAACCGCCGCCGTGCACCGCATGGTGCCCGAGTTGAAGCCCTCCCGCACCGCCGGTCTGCTCGGTCTTTTTGCGCCACCGGCCGAACGGACGGAACGCTTCGACGGCTTTTACGCCAAGGACGGCATGCTTTACCCCGACTCGGCCAGCATTTTCACCCAAGATCCGCAGCGATTGATGCGTCTCTTCCAACACGCTCAGGTGCGCGGACTCGATCTCTCGCAAGAAATGCTCGGCCTGGTGCGCAAACGACTCGGTTTGGTCGACCGCACCTTCCAATACTCGCGCGCCGCGCGCGAGGTGTTTCTTTCCATCCTCTCCCGCAAGGGCCAGGTCGGACGCATCCTGCGTCTCATGCACGAGACTGATTTTCTCGGACGCTATCTGCCCGAGTTCGGACGTCTTACCTGCTTGGTGCAGCATGAATTTTTCCACCGTTACACGGCCGACGAGCACACTTTGGTCTGCATCGACAAACTGGACAACCTGATCACCAGCGAGGATCCGAAACTTTCCGGCTACCGGGATCTGTTCCTCGAAAACGACCACCCGGCCACCCTCTACCTCGCACTTTTGATGCACGATACCGGGAAAGCCGAGCACCGCCGCCACCATGAGGAGGCAAGCGCCATGATGGCCACCCGCGTGGCCAAACGCCTGCAGCTGTCCTCCGAGCAGCGCCGCGCGCTCATCATGCTGGTCGACAACCACGGCCTCCTTTCCAAAATCGCCCAGTCCCGCAACCTCGACGACCCCGCCACTGTCTCGCATTTTGCCGAACTCGTGCAACCGGGTGACGACCTCGACGCCCTCATGCTCATCACCTTAGCCGATGGACAGGGCACAAGTGACACCAGTTGGTCGGATTGGAAAGAGGGGCTCGTCTGGCAACTTTACCGGTCGACCAAAGCTTACCTGCGGGATGGTCCGGCTTTCTTCGCAAAACGTCGTGTCGGTTTCGAGGAACTGAAAAACGAAGTCCTCCGCAAGCTGGCCTCCGATTACGGCGATGAAGCCGCCGCGCACTTTGCCAACATGCCGGAGCGCTATTTCCGCACTTTCACCGGGTCGGAAATCGCCGGGCACGTCCGTCTCTTCCGCCAGTTTTTCCGCGCCCAAAACGAGGAAGGAGCCAGCGGCGTTTGTCCCGTGGTCAAATGGATGCACCACCCCGAGCAGGGCCACAGCGAGGTCCTGCTCTGCGGGTGGGATCATCCCGGGCTCATCGTCCGTATTTGCGGCGCCTTTCTCGCCGCACGGGTCAACATCCTCAGCGCCGACATCCACACCCGCGCCGACAATCTCGTGCTTGATGTCTTCCGGATTTGTGATGCGAAGCACCAACCGGTCGCCAACGAAAAAGACCACCGACTTTTCGAGCGGCTTCTCGACGAGTCGCTTCAGGATCCGGAGTTCGATTTCGCCCCCCACATCGCCAAGGCGCGCGCCCGCACGGGCTACCGTATGTCGCAGGAGGCGGACCTTCCCACCCGCATCACGATCGACAACCACAGCCACCCGGCCTTCACCATTGTCGACCTGGAAACCCCCGACCGCATGGGGTTGCTCTATGATCTCTTTGCCGTGCTGGAGCGGCAGGAACTGAACCTCGAGCTGGCGCGTATCACCACAGAGAAAGAAGTCGCGATGGATACTTTCTATCTCAGCCGGGCGGAAAACAGCGCCAAAGTCTCCGGGGAACGCGAGGTGCAAGCCCTCCAGCGCGCCTTGCAAGAGGCCGCCGTCGCGGGGCCCGCCGCGCAGACATGACCCGCCACTGGCCGTCCATCCTGCTGCGCCAAGTCCTGCGCCACGCCCGGCGGCACAAGCTGCTCGCCGCGATGAATGTGGTCAGCGTGGCCCTCGGGGTGTGCGTTTTTCTGGCCATCATGATTGCCAACCAGAGCGCCAACCGCTCTTTCCGCGCCGGCGTTGAACTTCTGGCCGGCAAGGCGAACCTCGAGGTGCGCGGGCCGTTGGAGGAAACCCTCCTCCCCATTTTGGCCAGAATCCCCGGAGTTGCCGCGGCTACCCCCGTTGTCCAGGGAATCCTCACCCTGCCGGGTTATCCCGGGGAATACATCCGCCTCCTCGGCATCGATCCCTTCACCAACCCCCCCTTTGAAACCTTCCGCATGGTCTGGCCCGACGGCGCACCCGTTGACGTCGAGGCCTGGCTGCGCGAGCGGAATGCCATCGCCCTGACCCGGGAATTCGCGCGGAAACTCGGACTCGAGCAAGGCGACCTCCTCCGGGTCAACGCGAACGGACGCACCGCCGACCTCCGTGTCCGTTTTGTCCTCCAACCCGACGACCCGGCCGCACTCGCCGATATCCGATCGGCCTCCATGGATATCGGTTGGGCTCAGGAATTGCTCGGCTCGGCCGGAAAGCTCGACTCCGTGCAAATCCTCCTCTCCGAAGAAGCCGACCCCGCCGCCGTGGCGGCCGCGGCGCGCGCGGCCGTACCCCCCGATGTCATCGTCGCCGCCCCCCAACAACGCAGCGAGCAAATCGGCAAGATGCTCTCCAGCTTCCAGCTCAATCTCACGGCCTTGAGCCTCGTCTCGCTCCTTGTCGGCATGTTTCTCATTTACAACACGGTCTCCGCCTCCGTGGTGCGCGCCCGCCGCGAGATCGGCATCCTCCGAGCCATGGGCACTTCGCGCCGGGAAATCCGCGCCCTCTTCCTCGGCGAAGCTCTCGTCTTCGGGATTCCAGGAATTATCCTCGGTATTCTGGCCGCCTTCCCGCTGGCCGGGCTCCTCGTCGGTGCCGTCGGTCAAACAATCAGCTCCCTCTACGTGCTGGTCAGTATCGAAAATCTCGCCGTCAGCCCCTGGCAGATCGCCGCGGCGGCCATGGCCGGTTTGGCCTCTGTCCTCGCCGCCGCCTGGTTCCCCTCCGGCGAAGCAACCAAAGTGCAAGTCACCCGCGCCCTTCATCTCGGCACCGCGATGGAACACTACGCCACCGTGCCGCGGCGCTGGCTGGCCTACGGTCTCCTCTGCCTGGCCGGCGCCATCGCTGCCTCATGGTTGGCGCTGCAGACCGGACCGGCCTTGCTCGGTTTCGCCGCCGCATTCCTCGTCATCATCGGCTTTGCCTTCCTCGTCCCCGCCGCCACCTCCGCGGCCGGAAAAGTGCTCACCCCCCTTGCGGCGCGCTTCACCCGCGGCACCGCCTGGCGGTTGGCCGTGGGCAACCTCGTCCGCGCCATGCACCGCAACGCCCTCACCACCGCAGCCCTCATGGCCGCCATTGCCATGACCGTCGGTATTTCCGTCATGATCTACTCCTTCCGCGCCAGCGTGGATACTTGGATCAACCGCACCATCCAAGCGGACCTCTTCGTCACCCTCGCGGCCAATGAAGTCACCGGATTCCAAGCCACGATCCCCGCTCAAGTGATCGCGTGGCTGGAAAATCATCCGCAGGTGGACTCGGTCGATACCTTCCACGAAAAACGGGTCCCTTTCCGCGGCGAGGAAGTTTTTCTCGGCATCATCCGCGGAAGGGTGCGAGGAGAACTCGAGTTCACCGGCGGCGATAGCGAAGGCAAAGCGCAATTGTTGCGCTCCCCAGGCCATGTCGCCGTCTCGGAAAGCTTCGCCCGCCGCCATCAAGTCGCCGCTGGCGACACGATCGAACTGGCCGCCCCCGCCGGACCCCAATCCTTTCGCATTGCCGGCGTCTACCTCGACTACACCCGCGATCAGGGCGTCATCCTCATGGACCGCGCCAACTACGCTACCCACTGGCCCGCCCCCGGTGCCCACACCACGGGCGTCCATCTCCACGATCCCGCACAGGCTGGCACCCTCGGCAGCGAACTCCGCGAACGCTTCGCAGGCGAGACCGAATACGCCGTCTATTCCAACGCCTCCCTGCGCCAGCGCATTTTCGAAATTTTCGACCAAACCTTCGCCGTCACCTACGTCTTGCGCACCATTTCGGTCATTGTCGCCGTCCTCGGTGTCTCGCTCACCCTGACTACTTTGGTGACCGAACGTGAACGCGATATCGGCATCATGCGCGCCATCGGCGGATCCTCAGGCCAAGTCCGCCGCGCCTTGGTTGCGGAATCCGCCCTGATCGGATTCTTGGCCAGCCTGATCGGCCTCGCCGCCGGCGCCTGCCTCGCCATGGTGCTCACTTGGGTGATCAATCTCGCCTTCTTCGGCTGGACCGTGCAACTCCGCTACCCGTGGGAACTTATGGCATGGACTCCGGTCTGGATCATCGCCGCCGCGGCGCTGGCCGGCCTGCTCCCCGCGGACCGCGCGGCACGAATCCAGCCGGCCGCCGCCCTTCGGTCGGAATAAAATTGGCGCGGTCCCCCGCCGGAGAAATCGCCGCCGGTCCTTTTTTTCACCGGCAGGCTTTCAGCCGGCGTCCGCCAGCTATCGGTCCACATTTTCCCGCGTGATCACGTCGATCCCCGTATCAACAGCCTAAGGTATGGGGACCCGGTGTGAGGCTTGCCGCAGCCTGCCGGCGGGCCGCCTCGAAGTCATCGTTGTCGATACCCCCGTCTACCCCCGAGATGTCGGGATACCCCGCAATACGGACAATTGTGCTTCGTATCGCTGCCGGTGGTTGGGTGCCGAAGGATATCCCTGCATGATGGCCACTTGGCCGGTATGTCCGATCAGCTCGACCAGCCGTTCGGCGGCGATGGTGCCCTGCTGGCCTTGGTTGTTGCCGATGCTGGCGATGCCCGGATCAGGCGACGGCGAGTCGACCAGATCAACGGCAATCCCGTCTACGGTCCGCGACAAAGCGATCCTGGTCCCGGGCGGCACCCTCGTCGGTTCCACTGTTCAAAGCTCTCGCTGACCCACCTCGGAACCTTCTCCGGCTTGGGGATCAACTTTTCCCCTTCCGCAGACGTTATCTAGGTGTAAATTTGCATTCCATGTCGCGCTTAAAAATCGAGCCGTCCCTCCATTTGGCCAAGAAGCCGGATTGGATCAAGGTCCGCCTGCCTTCCAATCCGGTCTTTTTCTCGACCAAAGCGCTGGTTTCGGACCTCCGGTTGCACACCGTCTGCGAGAGCGCGCAGTGCCCGAATCGCTGGGAATGTTGGAGTCAGGGCACGGCAACTTTCATGATCGCCGGCGACCGCTGCACCCGGGCCTGCGGGTTTTGCGCGGTGTCCACCGCCAAGCCATTCGCCCTCGAGCAAGACGAACCGCAGCGCGTGGCCGAAGCGGTCATGCGAATGAAACTCAAACACGTGGTCATCACCGCAGTGGCGCGCGACGACATGCCCGATGGAGGGGCGCTGCACTTCGCCCAGACCATCGAGGCGATCCGCGAACGCGACACAGCCATCATCATCGAAGTCCTTGTCCCTGATTTTAACGGCAAGGACGACTCCTTGCGTACCGTGCTGGCGGCCGCGCCGCACATTTTCAATCACAACCTCGAAACGGTCGAGCGTCTCACCCCGGTGGTCCGCTCGCGGGCCAAATACCAACTCTCCCTCCAGTTTCTCCGCCGGGCCAAGGAACTGCGGCCGCAATCGGTGACCAAAAGCGGACTCATGCTCGGCCTCGGCGAGACAGAGACGGAAATCTTCCAGGCGATGGACGACCTCCGCGAGCACGGAGTCGAGGTGTTGACCATGGGCCAATACCTGCGTCCCACCCCGCAGCATCTTCCGGTCGTCGAATACATCCGTCCCGAAGTCTTCGATCTCTATGGCGAGATCGCGCGGAAAAAAGGCTTCACCCATGTGGCCAGCGGGCCGCTGGTCCGCAGCTCCTACCATGCGGCGGATTTTAATCCGCTGCAAAAAAAGTAAGGCGGCGTGCGATGTCCTCATCGCGATTTTCCAGACCGAACTTCGTACCGGGACGGTCCCGATCCACCCTCTGAAGCATGAAAACAGGCGGCCGCAACATCGTCACCACAGGCATCTCGCGCGTTTGCAGCCGAGCCCCAGCCAAATACTACCTTGGGAGAGCGCCGTACCGGGAAACTTGCGCGCACAGGTTTGGTGCCACCATCGACGTGAATATCAAAGGCGCCGCGCATGTCCTGCGTCACTTCTTCCCCACCACGATCCACCGCGGGTCCGGTAAAGCGGTCAATTTCAGTTCCGGTTGGGGCCGCTCGGCTCCCACCGGTGTCTCCGCTTACTACGCCGGTAAATGGGCGATCGAAGGAACAACCCATGGGAACCCGGACTGAAAAAAGTGAAGCGGAACGTATCGGGCGCGCGCTGCAGGCCCACCTGCGCGAGGAATTCACCGCACCGGCTGCTTCCATCACCGGATTCGCCGAGATTGCAGTCGAGGAGACGGCGCGTCAAGGCATGCACCAATACCGTGCCGATTTGTCTCGTATCCGCGATGCCGGCCAAAACCTACAAGAATGCCTCGACCAAGCGCTCGCGCAAAAAGAGATTCCGCAAGACATCGAAGGCTACCGTTCGCAACTCCGGCACGATCTGCGCACACCGATCAATGCGGCAAAAGGCTATGCCGAAATACTGATCGAGGATGCCGCGAATGCCGGTCATACCTCGGTTGTCTCCGACCTTCGAAAACTTCTCGAGGCGGTCGAGGGCATGCTTGAACGCATCGACGCCCTCGTCGCCTTCACCGTAAACTCCGATCCCGAAGCTGCGAAAAAAGCTCTGCCCGCTGCGGCACGGGTGATGACGGCCATCAGCGACCCCGAGGCTGGTCAGCGCGCGCGGCGCATCACGGGAAGCATCCTTGTGGTCGACGACAATGAAGCCAACCGGGAACTCTTCGCGCGACGACTGACCCGCGAAGGTCACACTGTGGTGACGGCCCGTCACGGCGCCGCGGCCTTGACTATCGCTCAGAATGGAGGCCTGGATCTGATTCTTCTTGATATTCTCATGCCGGATATCAGCGGCTTCAGTGTGTTAGCTACGCTCAAGGCCGATCCGCGCACGCGGGAAATTCCGGTGATTATGATTTCGGCTCTCGACGACGTGCCGTCCATCGTTCGCTGCATCGAAGGCGGCGCGGCCGACTTTGTGGCCAAACCGTTCGAACCTGCATTGATGCGGACCAGACTCCAGTCTTGCCTCGAAAACAAATTCCTCCGCGACAGAGAGCGCGCGATGCTTGAAGAAATCAAGGCTGCCAAGGAGAAAAACGAGTCTCTCCTGCTCAATATTTTACCCAAGCCTGTGGTCGAGCGCATCCAAACCGGAGAGATAATGGTGGCTGACCATATCGACGAGGCAACCATCATTTTTGCCGACCTCGCCGACTTCACGCCTCTTTCCTTGACCGTGGCGCCCGTGGAGCTGGTCGGCTTGCTCAACAAGATCTTCTCCGCGTTCGACAATTTGACGCAGCGTTTCGGTGCAGAAAAAATCAAAACGATCGGTGATTGTTACATGGCCGCCATCGGCGTTCCTGAACCTCGCCGCGACAGTGTGGAGTTGGGCGCCGCTTTGGCCCTAGCTATGCGCGACGAGGTGGCCGAAATGCGGGCCAGCGGACGATGCACGATGGGTATCCGCATCGGAATGCACTGCGGTCCCGTGGTTGCGGGCGTGATCGGATTGCAGAAGTTCGCTTACGACATCTGGGGAACGACAGTGAACATGGCGAGCAGAATGGAGTCGCACGGAGAAACAGGACGCATCCATGTCACGGAAACCTTCGCCCGCAGGGTTGAAGGCAAGTTCGGCCTCGTCCCGCGGGGTGCCGTGAACGTCAAGGATGTCGGTCCGGTAAACACGTTTTTCTTGGAGCGCTGAGACCAAAGCGTCGTTGGATCCTTCCCCGCCGATCAGAGCCCCGGCGAAGACGGCGGCGCATATTCCTCAAGCAGTGTCCAGTAGTCGGCGATGACTCGGGCGGCCACCGTTTCACGGCGGATAAGATATCCGCACTCTTGGGGATTATGCGAGTAATGATTGTCCGAGCCGATGTAGAAATGTGACTCGTCCGCGATCCACTGGCTGACCGCAGGTGGTTGCATCGGGAGCCCCTTCCCAGCGCGTGATCCGGCTTCCGACCGCTGCACTTGCTCTCGCCATCTGGAACCAAATAAGCGCGCCTCTGATCATCGGGGTGCCCCGGATAAGCAGAATCGCCGTGGTCACAGACACGACAGGCACAACTGTTCTTGCCCCACAGCCTAAAGAAACCCTCTCCAGCGCCACCTGACACCAAAACTCAGGTCGCTTGACCCTCGTCAACCAAGCTAGCACTTTCCCGAGATGGACACCAAAGCTTCGAGCTCCCCACTCCGGGCGACTCTTTCGGAGAGTTGGAGGGCGATTTCCCATCAGCCAGCTCAAAGGCAACTTTTCCCAACCTGCGGCAGGTTTGTCGCAAAGTGGTCGGCCGACCCTGACGGCCACTTCGGGTTGTAAGGAAAGAACGGCATTTTGCCGTGAAGGACATCGTTCCCTCCGACCCCCAGCCGTAGAATCTTGTCCGGATACTTCGTTTCTGTTTTGTATAAGAGACCGACACATTCACCTTGGGCGCCAAGCGGCGGAGTCAAGGCAAAGAATCAAGAATGAGAGTAGAGCTTCTACCATCGAGCATCCCGGTTTCCGCTGCCCAATTCCTGGTGTCATTTCTTATCAACGAGTGCGTGGCGATCGACGCCGGACCGCTCGGACTCCTCTCGGACCTTGACCGCCAACGCCGCGTACGACACGTCTTCCTCACCCACGAGCACGAAGACCACATTGCGTCGCTGCCGATCTTTTTGGACAACGTCTACGAACCGGGGCCGGAATGTGTGGAGATCCTGGGTGATGCTAAGTTGCTCGATCTTCTCCGTCGCAATATCTTCAATGGCCGCGTCTGGCCCGACTTCTTCGACCTCTCCATCGGAGACAACTGCTTTGTCCGGTCCACACCCCTCGAACCCGGCGTGAGCCTTGTTCGAGAGGGACTGACTTTCACTCCACTCAGAGTGACGCACAGCATCGATACGCTCGGCTTTCTCGTCGATGACGGCAAGGCAGCGGTCGCATTTCCCTCAGACACCGGACCAACGACAACGATCTGGAAGGTGCTTGATAAGGCGCCGCGCATCGATGCTGTCTTTCTGGAGGTGAGTTTTCCGAACGCCCTCGCCGACCTCGCCCAAGCCATCGGCCATCACTGCCCCGCAAGCTTTGCCACCGAGATAGGTCAGCTGTCTCGGCCCGTTCGCTGGATTGTGGTGCACCGGAAGCCGCGATTCGCCGACGAAATTGCGGCAGAGCTGGCCGCCCTGAATCTGCCCAATGTCGAACTCGTTGAGCCGGGCCGAGTCTATGAGTTCTAGTCGTCCGAGGCACAAGCACCGGATGGCTAGCATCCCCGGTAAAAAACCGGACCGATCTTCGGGTGAGGAGCACCCTGACCCGCTAGCCTACGCCGCGGCCGGAGAAACCCGGGCCCTTGACTCTCAGAAATTAACCGAGTAAGCCCCTCCCGAGGATCCGAAGGTCCGTTTCACGCCCCAGAGGCATTTCCCAGAAGACCAGTAGGCGATTTCTTTTCAGCTAAGGACATGACCCAGACCCCCTACAAAACCGAATACAACAAACTATTCATCGGAGGCAAATGGGTCGAGCCATCGACCGAAATTGTCATTGAGGTGCGTTCGCCGGCGACCGGCAACTACATCGGCAAAGTGCCGATGGCTGCCGCCGATGATGTCGACGCCGCTTGTGCCGCTGCCCGCAAGGCGTTTGATCAGGGCCCGTGGCCGCGAATGAAGCCGCAGGAACGTCAGGCGGTGATTAGTAACGCGGTTAAACTGATTGAGGATCGCGTCGACCGGTTCAAGTTTCTGCTCAAGGCCGAAACCGGCCAACCGCAGATGATTATTGATATGGTGCAGTATAACGCAGCCATCGCCAGCCTGCGATACTACTCCACAGCAGCAGATAAGTATCCTTGGTCGGACCTGCGCGACGGAGTCTACGGTCAGACTTTGGTCCTCCGCGAGCCCATCGGAGTCGTGGGAGCAGTGGCAGCCTGGAACGTCCCGCTGTTCATAGCGTGCAACAAGCTAGGGCCGGCCTTGCTCGCGGGTTGCACCATCGTGCTCAAGCCCGCCGCCGAGACCCCGCTGAGCGTCAACGCGCTTGCGGAGGTGTTCGCCGAAGCGGGTCTGCCGGAAGGAGTCCTCTCGGTGGTGCCCGGCGGGGCCGAGACCGGACGAGCGCTGACGGCCAACCCCCAAGTGGACAAGTTCACTTTTACCGGTAGTTGCGCGGTCGGAAAAGAAGTCGGCAAGCTGGCGGCTGAAAAGCTCAAGCCGTTCACGCTGGAGTTGGGTGGCAAGTCCGCAGCGATCATCTTGGAGGACGCCGACTTGGATTCCACCCTGCCGATGCTACTTTTTGCCTGTCTCATGAACTCGGGGCAGGCCTGCGTGGCGCAGACTCGGATTCTGGCGCCGCGGTCACGCTACGAGGAGATCGTCAGCAAGATTGGTGCAGCGGTCGCCGCGATGCCGGTAGGCCTACCCGACGACCCAGCCACGTTGATCGGTCCGTTGATTACCGAGAAGCAGCGTGAACGCGTCGAGAGCTACATCAAAAAGGGCCTGGAGGAGGGTGCTCGTCTGGTCACCGGCGGAGGGCGCCCGGAAAATCTGGAATGCGGCTACTACGTTTCGCCGACTGTCTTTGCCGATGTCGATAACTCAATGACTATCGCCCAGGAAGAGATCTTCGGGCCGGTCCTGTCGGTGATCCCCTACGACACCGAGGAGGATGCCATTCGCATCGCCAACGACTCGGTCTATGGCTTGGCCGGCAGCGTGTGGACAACCAACAACGACAAAGCGATCAAGATCGCCTCGCAAATCCGCACCGGCACCTACGCGGTGAACATGTACGCGTTCAATCCGGGTGCGCCGTTCGGTGGGTACAAGAATTCGGGGATTGGCCGGGAAAACGGACCAGAGGGCATCGACGAATACATGGAACTCAAAAGTGTTCTGCTGCCGCCCGGTTACTCTCCCGACCTCTGAAGAGCAAACTCGCAACGGCGCTCGGGCGATCCTCTCGGATTGGAACACCCGGCCCTTTGAACCATGCAAACAGGCGGCCGCAACATCGTCATCACCGGCATCTCGCGCGGTTGCGGCCGCGCCCTGGCCGAATACTACCTTTCCCTCGGGTACCGGGTGGCCGGTTGTGCGCGTTC
>CAMBSX010000047.1 GCA_945870655.1 Chthoniobacter flavus
ATTGGTCAGGGCGGCACCAGCGGCACGCTCGGGCTTGGGACGGTGACGAACAATGGCATCCTGATTTTCGACCGCAGCGATGCCTTGGCCGTGGACAACACCATCAACGGAAGCGGCAGCGTTGTGCAGCAGGGCGGAGGGACAACGACCTTAACCGGTCCCAATACTTACACCGGGACGACGGCGATCGACACCGGAACCCTGCTCCTCAACGGCTCGCATGTTGGCGGCGCGGGCTACACGGTGGCGAGCGGAGCGGCTTTCGGCGGAACGGGCCAGACGGATTCGTCGGTGGCCGTTGACGGCACGATCCGTCCGGGTGACGGCGTCACGCAGGGCATCCTGCAAACCGGCGCCCTGACGCTGAACAACACCGGTTTGCTCAACCTGTTGCTGGGAGGTCCGACTTCGAGCCTGCTTTCGGTCACGGGCAATTTGTCCTTGCTCGGTGGGATCGATTTCACGGTGGCCCCGGCCCTGACTGCGGATTTGTATCCTCTGGTTTCTTACACCGGCAGCCTGAGCGGGACATTTTCGCTGACCAACAACCTACCGACCGGTTTCAATCTGGTTTACGGCACCAACAATACCATTTTCTTGGAGAAGGTGCCGAGCATCGACGGAGCGGCCGTCTTGGCCAGTGGTGATGCGTTGATCACCGGGGGCAGTCTGCCATTCGATGTCTTAGTCTACAACAACAGCGCGAACAGTCCGGTGGACTTCGCCCTCGGTGCCGCCACGGACACCACCGGATCGTTTGGCCCGGCGAACCTCGCCGCCGGCGGTGACACTAATGCCGCGGGCTTGGCCTACAACGGCACCAACATCGGGACAAACACGGGGACTTATGTGCTGTCCAACCTCACGGCCGGCACGAGTGCGACCAACAATATCACGGTCAAGGTTTACGATCACGCGGCGGGGAGCCTTTCGACCAATATGGTGGTGATGCCCGATGTGATCGTGGGTTATGGTGCGGCGCTGTCGGAGACGTTGACCGTGAGCAACGGGGCCGGGTTCCGGGTCGGGCTGGATTCGGTCAGTGTCAATACCAATGCCAACTTTGTGGTCGGCGACGTGGCCAATCTTGCCCCCGGCGCGTCGGGAACGATGCAGGTGGTACTCAACCCGGGCCAGGGCGCGGGGCTTTACAGCAATGTGGTCGCGGTGAGTTTTGCCGATGCTTCCACGCTGCGAGGAGCGACCAATAATCTCTCCCCGACAAATTTTGCGGTCACCGGGACCGTCTTTGATCACGCCCTCGCGGCGGTCTCCGTCAACGCCATCACTTTCGCGCCGGCGCATGCCGGATACAGCAATGCGTTGAGCAATTCGGTCACGATCAGCAACGCGGCCGGCTTGCGTGCGCCCATGCTAACGGCCAACACCATCACCAACACTTTGTTCAGCTTGGGGACGGTCAATGGTCTGGCCCCAGGAGCTTCGGTTGATTTGGTTGGAGAATTGGCCACTGGGCAGCCGGTCGGTCTATTCACCAACACGGTGGTCATCGCCTATGGCGACGACTCTGCTTTGGAGGGGGCTCTGGCCGAGGTGGGAACGACGAACGTCATGGTGACGGGTTACATTTACAGCGGCCAGAGCACGTGGACGAATAACGGGTCGGGGAACTGGACCAATTTTGACAATTGGGATGTGCCGGGTGGGACGCCGGGATTGGACGGGGCGCTCAGCGTGAACGACACGGCGACCTTCGGGGCAGCAGGTTCGGGCGATGTGGTGCTCGACACCAATGCCTCGGTACTCGCGGTGGTGTTTTCCAACAGCAGTGCCTCCTACAACCTGAACGGTGGCGGCACGTTGACCATGGCGGCATCGGGCGGAACCGATCCGAGCATCTCGAACCAGGCCGGTGCCCACGTCATCGGTGCATCCGTGGAGTTGTCCGGTAATGTGCGCGTCGAGGCGGTGTCCGGGAGTTCGCTCGAGATGGCCGGAGTGGTCAGCGGGCCGGGAGCCCTGACCGTAGACGGGCCGGGATTAATGGCCTTGTCCGGCGGGAACACTTATTCCGGAGGCACGACGCTCAACGCGGGCGATCTTGTCGTCAAATCTCCCGGTGCGCTCGGCGGTGGGGCGGTCACCTTGAATGCCGGCAGGCTGACTTTGGAGACGCGCATCGACATGGCCTCCTTGTTTTGGAATGGCGCGGCCACGATCGCGATGGCCAACCCGGCGGGCGGTCAATTCGTCAACATTGCCAACGGTTTGACCTTGGTCAACGGCATCAACAGCTTTGATCTGACCGGCGTCACCTTGCCCCGCTCCCGGGTCAAATTGATGACCGCGGCGAATATGGGATCATTGTCCGTTGATTTGTTCGGGGTGGTCGGCTTGGACCGATACACGCTTCTGATCGAGGGTGATTCGCTCTTCATCACGGCCAAGCCGGCGAGCTATGTGCCTTACGCCATCACCCCGAATCAGGCATCGGTGGCCGGTGCGCTGGATACCTTCATCGGTGCCGGCGGAGACCGTGGCACGGTGGTCGCGGCGCTTGATTCCTTGACCGATGCGCAATACCCGGCTGCCTTCGAGCAAACCCTGCCCAATGCCTATGCCTCCTTGCCCAACATGGCCTTCAACACGGCCAATGCCCTCAATAGCGGAATGTTCCAGCGTCTGTGGGTCATCCGTATCAACGGCAAAGGTTTTTCTGCATCCGGGCTAAGCCCGAGTCCGTTGCGCGGCGAGGTGGGTGGGGTGGACGACATGGAGGCGTTTGCCATCAGTCCTTCCAAGGAGACCAAGTGGGGGACATTTGTCGATGGCAACGGCATCTTTGCCAACGGTGGCGATGTGAACTATTTGCAAAATTACCGTTCGCAGAGCGGAGGCGTGACAACTGGTGCGTCGTATAAGTGGAACGGCAGTCTCTCCACCGGGGTCTATGTCGGTTACCAGGGGCTCCAGGCCGAGTACGACAATGGTCGCACGGTTGACAACGCGGTGCGCTTCGGGGTTTTCGGCACCTACGACCTGGGCAGCCTTTATTTCAATGCGCTGGTCGGCGGTGCTTACCACGGGTACACGGTCAACCGGACGATCGACTTCGGTGGTCTTGACCGCACTGCGACCGGGCGTCCGGGGGCTGGTGAGTTCGATCTGGCGCTGGGCACGGGCTATGATTTCAAGGCTGGCGACTTTAGCTGGGGGCCGTTCACCACACTGCAATACACTTACCTCGGGGTGCAGGGATTCACCGAAACGGGGGCAGGCGCGCTCGACCTCGATGTTGATCCGTACAATTCGAGCAGCATGCTTTACACCTTGGGAGGACAGGCTGCCTACAATTGGAAGTTTTCAAGGGACGTGATTGTGACGCCGACTATTTTTGCCGGATGGCAGCACGAGTTTTTGCAGGACGCTTACCAAATCAATTCGTCCTTCAACACGGGTGGTCCGGCGGCACCATTCAGCTATACGACCGGCACGCCGGCGCGGGACAACTTTTATGGTGGAGCGGGAGTGACCGTAGGACTGGGCGACCGTTGGCAAGCCACGGCTATCTACAGCGCTTTTGTCGCCAACCAAGACCAGAACAGCCAGAATCTTTACCTCGGCTTGGGCTACAAGTTTTGAGCGGATCCTCATGGGGCGGGATGACCTGACATCACCCGGCTTCGTCGGCCGACCGGCCTGATCACTTTTTTTGGCCGTTTCGCTTCTGGACCCAGTACAGGGCCAGCCAGAGAGCAATGCCGCAGCCGAGAAAGCCTGTAGGCAGCCAGGGCAGGGCCATGCTGAAGATGGCGTTCTCTCCTGCTCCGGGGTGAGTAGTGCGAAGGTGGGCGGTGAGTTGGGCGAAAAGAATTCCCGCGATGGCATAGCCGAGATTGAAGGCCACGCCGCGGAAGCTGAGCACGGTGGCACGCACGTGGGATTCGGTCCAGAGGTTGAGATAGTTTGAGGTGAAGAACTGCAAGGCCGACATGGAGAGGCCGAGGGGAATGACAACCCAAGCACCCCAATACGGCACGGCCAAGGCGGTGCCGGTCAATCCGACAAGCACGAACGCCGCGACTATACTGTAATTGGCGACCACGCCGAGGCGGGCAGTCATGCGTTTGGCCACCGGGGCGACGGCGAAGCCGAGGAGGGCGAGAGTGGAGCCGAGCATGCCATTGACGACCGGAGGCAACTCGACCAGCCGGTAATAATTGCTGGCGAAAGTCAAAAAAATCCGCACGAAGCTGTCGATGAGCAAGGCGGCCACCATGAGGAAGAGGATGCGGCGGGAAGTGAAGACGTGGACGGCACCTTCGATCACGTTCTGCCAGGCGCGCCCGGCGGCAGGACGGTCGCCGAACCGGTGGATGGCCGGTTCGCGAAAATTCAAAGCGACAAGCAGGCAGAGGACCGATGTGACGAGGGTGGCGTATACCGGCCAGCGCACAGTGGCGCCGGCGGCAGGTGTCCAACCGGTCCAACCAAAGAGCGCAACCATCAGGCCTTGGTCGAAAAGTGCGGCACCGCTGACCATGGCAAGGAAAAAGCCGCCGGATTTCCAGCGCAGGAGCGACTCGAGGACGCGCGGCCAGGCCGTTTGGCGATCGGTCTCCGGCAGGGAATCGTAGGCCAAGGCCTCGTCGGCCCCGCTGGCACAGGCTTCGGCCGCGCCGCTGAGGATGCGATTGAGCACGAGAAAAGAGAAGAGCCATGCGCCGCGCGGGGCAAAGGCGAAGACGGCCATTTCCACGACCATGAGCACGGCAGCAAGCACGATGACACGTTTGCGTCCGATCACGTCGGCCAGCGCACCGGAAGGAATTTCCAAAACGATGATGACCACGGCCCAGATCACATTGAGCATGGCGTACTGCTCCAGGGTCAGCCCGAGATCAAGGAAGAGGACGCCGATCACCGGGTAGTAAAACCGCGCATGGAAAAGAACGCGGAAGGCGATGAAGAGCGGAAGGTTACGGCGGAGGGAGGCGGACACGGAATTTATTTAGCCACAGCCGAGACTTAGGACAGCCCTCAGGCAAAGAGAAGAGGATAACCGGAGGAGAAGAACGGAATTTTTTGTCGGCCGGTAAAACCTCTTCTTCAACCTGTGGCCTGCTATTAATGTCTCGGTGCGCGCACCGTGCCTGCTTCGAGGTCTTCGCGGCGGCCTTCGATGATGCTGTCGGCGATTTCCAAGATCATTTCTTCAAGAAGAAGGCGTAGGTGGCTGCCCGGACGGTAATCGGCCGGGGCAATGTGCTTGACCCGATCGGCATGGGCGGTGAGTTGATAGCTTTTCTTGAAACTGACCCGCGATTGATCTTCCGGGTTGTAAACCGCAATGGCGCGACCGCCGGTTTGTTTCATCACGGTGAAGCAGGGGACGTCGGTCGGCCCGTCTCCGACGTAGATCATGTTTTTGAATGGGACGGGACGCAGATCGGGCGGCATGTGGTCGTTAACGTCCTGCGAGAGGTCGAGCATGCCCTTGTTGATACGGAAGAGAAACTGCGTCTTTTGGGTGTGGCTGATAACACGCTTGGGGAAAGTGATGTGCCCGTCGTCATCCTCCGCGTATTCGCAACCGAAAATTTTTCGCACATAAGGTTCGATGCGGCTGCCGACGATAAGTTCTTTCAGGCCAGAGCTGACAATGTAGTGCTCGACGCCGATGCCATGGGCCTGATGTTCGGCGGTGAGGAGTCCGGATTGGAATTCCTCGAACATTTGCGGGATGCCCGGGAAGAAGCTGAGTTTGGCTCCGAGTTCGCGGAGTTGGGCGTTGGTCGGACGGTCCGGCTCGAGGTAATCGAGAAGCGCCTTCATGTAGGCCAATTCATGCTCGAAGCCGTGTTTTTGCACGAGATCGCCGCAGCGCTGCCAGAATTGCCGACCATCGATCCCAAAGTGCGGAAAAATAGCTTCTTCCTGCATATAATTCGGGCTCAGGGTCTGGTCGTAGTCGTAAACTATGGCAATGGTGCTTTGTGGAACGGACATGAGAAGCCGCGCGAGTGGGGCGCTGCTCTGCCAGCATACCTGTGTGGGGACGGGTTTCCAGCAAGGTTATGGCCGTGTCTCGGGATACCGTGGCCAGCGGGGAGGGTTCGGGCGTGATTGAGGTGGCCTATCGCGGCGGGGTCTTGGTGCCTTCGATCGACCTGTGGCTGGATCCGCGAATGCCACAGGGATTGGCTTTTGTTTCGCACGCGCACAGCGACCATGCGGGAAAGCATCGGGAGACAATTCTTTCCGCGGGGACATCGCGCCTCATGCGGTCGCGGATCGGTCCTTCACCGCGAGAGCATGTGCTCGAGTTCGGCGAGACCCGCGAAGTGCGCGGAGCAAGGTTTACTTTGCTCCCGGCGGGTCATGTCCACGGTTCGGCGCAATTGCACCTGGAGACGGGCGCAGGGAGTCTGCTTTACACGGGGGACTTCAAATTGCGCGCGGGTCTTTCGAGCGAGAAGATCGCTTGGCGCGGGGCTGGGACGCTGATCATGGAAACGACGTTCGGAAAGCCGGAGTTCATTTTTCCACCGACCGAGCAGGTGCTCGCCGAGATGGTGAAATTTTGCCGGGAGGCCCTGGAGGATGGCGAGGTGCCGGTGCTCTTGGGGTATTCGCTGGGCAAGGCCCAGGAGATTCTTTGCGCCGTGGCAGCAGCGGGACTGAAGCCGATGCTCCACGGGGCGGTGGCGAAGCTGACCGAGATTTACCGCGAGTTCGTCCCGGACGTTCCAGAGTTTGCCGAATATGAGGCGTCGTGCACGGCCGGTCATGTGCTGATTTGTCCTCCCAGTGTTCGCGGTTCGCGCATGATCCAGCGGATCAAGAAGCGGCGGGTGGCCATGCTGACCGGGTGGGCCATGGCCCCGGGGGCGATCCATCGCTACCAGGTGGATGCGGCCTTTCCCTTGAGCGACCACGCGGGATACGACGATCTCCTGCGGTATGTCGAGTTGGTCCAGCCAGAGCGCTTGCTCACCCTGCATGGTTATGCTTCCGAATTTGCCCGCGATTTGCGCGAGAGGGGAATGGAAGCGTGGTCGTTGGTCAGTCCGGATCAGTTGGAGTTCCCCGGATTCATACCCCGCCCCGCTCCGCGAATCCGCGAGGAGGCGGAGCAGGACATCCCGGACTCGGCTTTTGGGAAATTTTGCGCGGTCGGTCAGGCTATGGCCGGTACCACTGGAAGGTTAGCCAAGACCTCGCTTCTGGCCGCTTACCTTCGTTCTCTGGAGGAAAAGGATTTGTACCGTGTGGCGACTTGGTTGACCGGCCAGCCATTTGCTCCCACGAACGGACGCAGTGCGCAAACCGGTTGGGCGGTCTTGCGCCGGGCCCTGGCCGCGGCCTCCGGCCGGGGCGAGGAGGAGGTGCGTGCTATTTCGCGGCGGTGCAATGACGCGGGATTAGCCGCGCGGGAAATCATGGCTGGTCGGCAGGGTGCCCTCGCCTTCAGCCTCGCGGCGGTGCAGGCTCTGTTCGACGGACTGGCCGAGACCCGTGGCCCGGTGGCCCGGCAGGCCTTGCTGGGCGAATTCTTTGCTTCCTGCCAGACGCTGGAAGCATCCTACGTGGTGCGCATCCTCACCGGTGACCTGCGTATCGGTCTCAAGGAGGGGTTGCTTGACGAGGCCATTGCCTCGGCCTTCGGTGCGGAACCCGAGGCTGTGCGTGAAGCGGGTATGCTTTTGGGCGACACCGGGGCGCTGGCGGTCGCGGCGAGAAGGGACGAGCTGGGAGCGGCGGGGCTGCGGGTTTTCCACCCGGTTAAATGTATGCTGGCCGGATCCGAACCGGATGGCGCTGCGCTGTGGGGGCGTCTTTCCAAACCGGGCGCGTCGGTCTGGGTGGAGGACAAATACGACGGCATCCGCGCGCAGGTGCATGTGGCGAACGGCCGATGCGAGATTTTCTCGCGTGATTTGCGTTCTGTCACCGCTCAGTTTCCCGAAATTGCCGAAGCGGCGGTGAAGCTGCCGGATCCGGTGGTGCTCGATGGCGAGATTCTTGCCTCCATGGCGGGTCGGCGACTCACTTTTTTCGATCTGCAAAAGAGGCTCAACCGACGGGAGGCGGATTTGTTCATGACCGAAGATATTCCGGTGGAGTTTGTGGCTTTCGACGTGCTTTGGCGGGATGGCACTACCTTCTTGCGCCGGCCTTGGCACGAACGCCGCGCGGTGCTCGAGCGGTTACCGCTGACAGGACCGTTGTCGGCAGCCCGGGCGACGCGAGTGGAAAGTGGTGGGGCGGTGGAGGAAGAATTCCGTGCCGCACGAGCCCGGGGAAATGAAGGGTTGGTCGGCAAAGATCCGCAGAGCCCTTACACGCCGGGGCGGCGCGGCTTGGCCTGGATCAAATTGAAAAAAGAATTCGCCACCCTGGATGTCGTGGTGACGGGCGTGGAATACGGTCATGGCCGCCGTCGCGAAGTTTTGAGCGATTACACCTTCGCGGTGCGCGACGAGGAAAGTGGCTCGCTCTTGACCGTTGGCAAGGCTTACTCCGGGCTGACGGACCATGAGATTGCCGGGTTGACTCCCTGGTTCCTTGAACGCGTGCAACGAGTGAAAGGGCGCCTCCACGAGGTGAAGCCGGAATTGGTCATCGAGGTGGCGTTCGACTCGATTCAGCCGAGCACCCGGCATCCCAGCGGTCTGGCCCTGCGTTTTCCGCGGATCAAGGCGTTGCGCAAGGACAAGACGCTTGCGGAGATTGATTCGTTGCAAGCAGCGAGGAAGCTGGCCGGAATCTGAAGCTCGCAATGGCCTCAAGCCGGGACCGGGGCGAGGCCGCCGGGAAGCGTGCCGTCGTTGCTTTTCTTTTCCTCGGTCCTGGCTGCAGGAATGGCTTCGGTCGGAATGGGAGGCGGCGGTGGATCGCGGTGCGGCGGATTTTTCATTTCGCCGTGTTTGATGAGATCACGAATTTGCGATCCTTCGAGGGTCTCCCATTCGAGGAGGGCTTTGGCGATGATTTCAAGTTGCGGGCGATTCGTGGTGAGGAGCGTGGTCGCGCGGCCGTAGGCTTCGTCGATGAGCATTTTCACCTCGGCGTCGATGGCCTGCGCGGTGGATTCGCTGTAGTCGCGCGTGCGGTTGAAGTCGCGGGCGAGGAAGACGGGTTCGTCACCCTCTCCGTATTCGATCATCCCGAGCTTCTCGCTCATGCCCCACTGGCAGACCATTTTGCGGGCGATGCCGGTGGCCTGCTTGATATCGCCGCGGGCGCCGCTGGTCACGTCACCGAAGGCAATATCTTCGGCCACCCGGCCGCCCATGATGACGACGAGGTGGTCGAGGAGTTCTTTGCGGCGGGTGTTGTATTTGTCCTCTTCCGGCAGCCACATGGTGGAGCCGAGGGAGGGACCGCGCGGGATGATGGTCACCTTGTGGAGCGGGGCGGTGTGCTCGAGGAGTTCGAGCAGGAGGGCGTGGCCGGCTTCGTGGTAGGCGGTGACTTCTTTTTCCTTTTCGCTGATGGCCAAGCTGCGGCGTTCCTTGCCCCAGCGTACTTTGTCGCGGGCTTCTTCGAGTTCCCGCGTGGTGATGGCTTTGAGTCCTTTGCGCGCGGCGAGAAGCGCCGCTTCGTTGATCACGTTGGCCAGCTCTGCGCCGGAATAGCCGGGGGTGCCGCGGGCAATGACGGCAAGATCGACGCTTTCGGCCACTTTCACTTTTTTGATGTGGACGCGGAGGATTTCTTCGCGGCCGCGCACGTCGGGGAGGTTGACCGTGACCTGGCGGTCGAAACGGCCGGGGCGGAGGAGGGCGGGGTCGAGCACGTCGGGGCGGTTGGTTGCGGCGATGATGATGACGCCGTCTTGCGCGTCGAAGCCGTCCATTTCGACGAGGAGCGCGTTGAGCGTCTGCTCGCGTTCGTCATGTCCGCCACCCATGCCGTGACCGCGGTGGCGTCCCACCGCATCGATTTCATCGATAAAGATGAGGCAGGGGGCGCTTTTGCGGCCTTGTTCGAACATGTCACGGACGCGCGAGGCGCCGACCCCGACGAACATTTCGACGAAGTCGGATCCGCTGATGGAGAAGAAGGGAACATCGGCCTCGCCGGCGATGGCGCGGGCGAGGAGGGTCTTGCCGGTGCCGGGAGGGCCGACCATGAGAACGCCTTTGGGGATACGACCGCCGAGCTTCTGGAATTTTTTCGGGTCGCGGAGGAAGTCGACCAGTT
Organism: Chthoniobacter flavus; assembly: GCA_945870655.1. Taxonomy (GTDB): domain Bacteria; phylum Verrucomicrobiota; class Verrucomicrobiia; order Chthoniobacterales; family JACTMZ01; genus JACTMZ01. The sequence goes on from CAMBSX010000047.1 coordinate 10,171, forward strand.
CCGACACTTCTTCCCTTGCCTCTTCGACCCCGGCGACATCCTTGAAGGTGATCTTGTTTTTGTCCCGCGCCATCATGCGGGCTTTGCTTTTGCCGAAATTGAAAGCACCGCGGCCGGCCATTTTAAGCTGCGAGCGGAAGATGAAATAGAGAATGACGAGAAAGAGGAGGATGGGAAGAAATCCGATGAGCGTGGTGGCGAGAAGATTGGATTCTGAGCGGACGGATGGCGTGATGCCGGCTTCGGCCATTTGCTTTTCCAAGGCCTCGCCGTTGAAGGGCATGAAGATGGGGGTGCGGAATGCGACGAGGCGTTCCTCGGGCTCGGTCGCCGGCGGAACGGTGACCATCTTGCGGTAGTAGCCCGAAATGGTCTGGGTGTTGCGGCCTTCCTCGACCACGAGTTCGACCGGTTTCTCTTGGGTGGAGACAATCTTGCCTTCCGCCAGAAGGGTGGAAAATTTCGGGTAAGTGAGTTCGTCAATCTGGGCAAGGTTCCCGCCGCGGAAAATGAAGGCGCCGCCGATGAGGGCGAAAGCGACAGCGAAGAGAAGAAGTCCTCTCCAGTTGAACTGGGGGTCGGGATCGCTGCCGCGCGGGCGTTGATCTTCGGGTTTGTTGGTATTGTTTGACGACACGGGTGTAGAAGAATGAACCTTTAGCATGGGTTGGGGGAAGATCAAATGAATGCGGCGCGGCCACGGTCGTTGGCGGTCTCTGTCCACGACGTCAGTCCGCTCACCCGGAACATGGTCGAGGTGATGCTTCGCGATCTGGCGGAGGTGGGCGTGGGAGTGACTTCTTTGCTGGTAGTACCCGACCATCACCACCGGGCGGATATCGATCAGGATCCCGGCTTTCTCGCGTGGCTCCGGGAGAAAGAGGCGGCGGGGCACGAGATGGTGCTCCACGGCTTCTACCACCGGCGGGAGGAGGCGGCCGGAGGGGGATTGGTTCAGAAAATCGTCACGGAGCACTACACGGCGGGCGAGGGCGAGTTTTACGATTTGGATTACGAGGAGGCGCGGGGCCGGATGGAGGAGGGCCGCGAGAAGTTGACCGGGGCGGGGTTGGACGTGGTCGGCTTCATCGCCCCGGCGTGGTTGCTCGGCGAGGAGGCGGAGTGGGCGGCAGCGAATCTCGGGTTTGCCTACACCACGAGGTTGGGTGGCGTGCTTGATTTGCGTTCCGGCAGCTACACGGCTTCGCAATCGCTGGTCTACAGCGTGCGCAGTGCTTGGCGGCGGTCGGTCAGCCTTTGGTGGAATGCGTGGCTGGCCTCGCGGTTGCGGAAAAATCCCCTGGCCCGGCTCGGCTTGCATCCGCCGGATTGGTGCCACGACAAAATCCGCGCCCAGGCGCTGAGTCTGGCGCGGGAGGCCGCGGTAGACCGGAAGGTGATCCGCTATCGGGACTGGGTGGAGGGGTAGATCAGCGCGGCCGCGCCTTATTTGGCGGCCAAAGCCTCGGCGAGGCGCAGAGCTTGCCGATTCGGGCGCACGGCGTGGACGCGGAAAAGGCGCGCGCCGGATCCGTAGCCGAGCGCGGTGAGAACGGCGGTGGGCAGATCGCGATCTTCCAGCTCCGGACATGGCGCCACGGTGGCGAGGAACGATTTGCGCGAAGCGCCGAGCAGCACCGGATGACCCAGTGCGGCGAATCGTCCGAGGCCGGCGATGAGTTGCATGTTGTGCTCCACTGTCTTGCCGAAGCCGATACCTGGGTCGACGGCGATACGCTCCGGCCCGATACCCGCGGCGCGGGCTGCGGCCACGCGTTGTGCGAGATGCCCGGCCACCTCGGCCACCACATCGTTGTAGTGCGGGTTCAATTGCATGGTGCGCGGTGTGCCTTGCATGTGCATGAGCACGACACCACAACCGCTCTCGGCGATGACCCGCGGCATGGCGTCATCGCCCTGCAGGGCGGTGACATCATTGATGATTTCCGCCCCGGCCGCGGCCGCGGCCCGGGCCACCGCGGCTTTCGAGGTGTCGATGCTCAGGGCGACGGCAGTTTTCCGGGCCAGTTTTTCAATCACTGGGATGACGCGTCGCAGTTCTTCGTCCGTGGTCACGGCTGCAGCGCCCGGACGGGTTGACTCGCCGCCGATGTCGAGGATGTCCGCACCCTCGTCGGCCAGACGCAAGGCGTGGTCGACAGCCTCGTCGGTCCGGGCGAAATGGCCGCCGTCCGAGAAGGAATCCGGCGTCACATTGACGATACCCATGATCAATCCGTGGTCCGAGAGATCGAACGCGCGGCGGCTGGTGCGCCAGATCATGCCAGGCGAATGCGGGCGGAACGTCCGTGCGCGTCGAGTCCCTCCACGCGGGCGAAGGCCTCGACCAAAGGAACGGACTTCTCAAGGGCGCGACGGTCGAGTTCGACCAGACTGGTGCGCCGCTGGAACTGGTCGGCAGTGAGTCCGGCAAACGACTTGCCCGCGCCGCCGGTGGGAAGTTCGTGGCTCGGACCGGCCAGAAAATCGCCGACCGCGACGGGTGAGTATCCCCCGAGGAAAATGGCGCCGGCCGTGACCAGCAGCGGAGCGAGGGCCCGCGGCTTTTGGACCTGTAGGGACACATGCTCGGAGGCGTAGGCGTTGGCCAGGCGAACCGCTTCGTCCATCGAGTTGACCAACGCAAGCGTGGCATTTTTGAGCGAAGCGCGGAGGATTTCACCGCGCGGCAGGGTGGCCGCCTGTTTTGCTATTTCACGCACGGTGGCCTCGAGAATTTTCGGCGAGTCGGTGAGAAGGACGGCGCCGCTGTCGGCTCCGTGTTCGGCTTGGGCCAGCAAATCGGCGGCGACCCACGCGGGGTTGGCCGTGCGGTCGGCGATGACCAGGATTTCGCTCGGTCCGGGGAGCAGATCGATGGCCACGCGGCCGAAGAGTTGGCGCTTGGCCTCGACGACAAAGCGGTTGCCGGGACCGAAGATTTTGTCGACCGGTGCAATGGTTTTGGTGCCGAGGGCGAGGGCGGCAACGGCTTGGGCGCCACCCACGCCGTAAACTTCCGTCGCGCCGGCCCGATGCAAGGCGGCCAAAAGGGCCGGACTGATTTTTCCGTTGGGTCCGGCCGGGGTCACGGCGACGATTTCTTTCACCCCGGCGGCCGCGGCAAAGGTGCAGGTCATGAGAGCCGTGGAGACGAGCGGCGCGGTGCCACCAGGCACGTAAATGCCGACGCGGCGGAAGGGATCGAAGCGCTCACCGGTGAGGGCGCCTTGCGTGTTGCGGGCAGACCATCCGCGACGCAGGCTTTTCCTGGCAAAGGCGGTGATGTTGCGGTGGGCGGCTTGGAGGGCGCGGCGGGTGGGCGCGTCGAGTCCGCGCCAAGCGGCGGACAGTTCGCGCAGGGGAATGCGGATTTGGCTACGGGTCAGTTTCGGGCCGCCGAATTTTTCAGTGAGGCGAAGCAGGGCGGGGTCACCGTTTTTTTGCACCTCCGCGACGATGGTGCGGACGGTCTTTTCGACAGAGGGATCGGGGACGGCGCGCCGGTCGAGCGAGCGGAGAACGCGGGCATAGATTTTGTCGCTGGGTCGGACGATGCGCATGGCGAGGGATATTGGCGGGTGATGCCCAAAATCACAAGACGGGCATGGGACCGGAGTCTGGAGAAGCCCCTCAGAAGGGAAATTAGTGCTGCAGTTGCCGTGGTTCCTCGTCGAGGTGGAAGGTCGAATTGACAACGAGAAAGCGCCAGTGGTCACCGCTGTGCACGGCCATGCTGACCGAGGCGTTGTGAAAACGGAAAGCCCGGTGGATGCACTCCCGCGGTTGCGGGTGTCCATCCTCAATCAGGTGGGTATGCAGCGCATTAAGCGTTCCGCCGTGGGTGACCAGGGCAATGTGCTCCTCCGCGCCATCCACTATTTCATCGAGAACCACCCGCGTGCGGGCCATGAGGTCGCGGCGCGTCTCCCCGCCGGGCGGGGCGAAATCGAATTCTCCGGAGCGCCATCGGGCCACGATTTCCGGATAATCCAGCGCGCAGTCGTCCACCTTGCGTCCTTCGAAAAGGCCGAAGGACAGCTCCCGCAACCTGGTGTCCGGCTCGACTCTCAGGCCGAGGGCGGCGCCGAGCGGAGCGGCCGTGTGGAGGGCCCGGGAAAGATCGCTGCTGATGAGGCGGGCGATGGGGCGGCGGGCCAGCCAAGCGGCGGTCTGCTGCGCTTGGCGTTGCCCGCGCTCATTGAGCGGCGAGTCGAGGTGACCCATGGCGAGGCCCTCCTTATTGTGGTCGGTTTCGCCGTGGCGGATAAGGTAAAGCGTTTTCATCAATATTCCCCGCGGCCTTGCCTGCCGCCGGGTAGTTCCCTATAGACGGCGGCGGACAAATTACAACCCGCGCTGCTCGCGGAC
>CAMBSX010000048.1 GCA_945870655.1 Chthoniobacter flavus
CCCAGTCGGAAAGCGGCAGGTGTCCGGGCGCGCGCCAGAGCCTCCATCCAAAGAAGGGCGCCATGACGAGAAAGCCGGCGAGGTAGCGGTAGAAATTCTGGGTCCATACATCAAAAGGCCCGGCCAACCAGTATTGGAAGACGGGAGGACTCGACCAAATGATCACGGTGGCCAGCAGCGCGAATCTCCCGCGCCAGAGGGACCGGGTGGCGGACATGGAGCTTTAGCCGACGGTGCCTGCGCCGCCGGGTTCACGCCCTTCATCGACCTCGATCAGGTCGAATATGGTCTGGATATCGGCGCGTCCCGCCATCCCGAGCCCCTCCAGACGGGTCCGCAGTCGCTCGGAGTAATGGTCGTTCCAGCCGCACTTGCGCAGGTACTCGTTCCACATAAAAATTTCACCCTCCTGCGGACGACGTCCCGTGGCGAAACACCATCCGAGCAAATCTTCATCCGAGCCACCCGCCCGCACCTTGGCGGCAAGCGTGACATAATCGACATGGAGGAACTCGCAGCAACGAAGATCGAAGCCGGACCCCAGATTGGCATGATAATCAGGCGGCAGGTCACCGGCCATGAGCATCCTGATTTTCCCGATCATGCGCGGGAAATAAACCAGACCACCCTCGCGGTCGTAAGGGCTGCGCGGGAACTTGGTCGCCATCGGCCGATTTTGGACATGGACCGTTGTAAAGTCCATCGCCATGGCGCCCGTCACCGGCCATCATCCTTGGCGTGAAACCCGGCCTGGAACTCGAATTGGAGATTGTCAGCATCACCTACGGCGGCGCCGGGCTCGCACGGCACGAGGGATGCGTGGTCTTCGTGCCCTTCACCATCCCCGGCGAGCAAGTGCGCGCCCGCATCACGCGCGTCCGGCGCGGTTGGGCACAGGCACAGCTGGTCGGAGTGAGCATCCCCTCGCCCGACCGCGTGGTGCCCCCTTGCCCTTGGTTCACCCGCTGCGGCGGTTGCGCCTACCAGCACATTGCTTATCCGCGGCAACTCGAGATCAAAAGCGGGCAGGTCGACGAAGCTTTGCGCCGCATCGGCAAGTTTGCCGACCCGCGGGTCGAACCTGCGCTCCCTTCGCCTCTCGATTACGGCTACCGCAACCGCATCACGGTGCATGTCGAGCCACCCGACATCGGGTTTCGCGGCACCGATCCACGCGAAGTCATCGACCTCGACCGCTGCCTGCTGGCCGGCGATGCGGTCAATGCCGCCCTGGCCCGCTTGCGGGCGAAAAGATATTGGCGTCCGGGCCCCGCGACTCTGCGCGCCAATCCCGAAGCACGGGGCTTCCGGCAAGTCAACGACGGCGCGGCCGAAATCCTGGCGGCGACCGTCGTCGAAATGGCCGGATCCGGCGAGTTGCTCGTCGACGCGTATTGCGGGGCCGGTTTTTTCGCCAAGAAGTTGCGTACCTCGTTCAGTCGCGTCATCGGCCTTGACTGGGACGAACGGTCCGTCACCGCGGCGGCCCAAGAAGCCGAGGCTCACGAGGACTATCGCATGGGCGACGCCGCCGCGTTGCTGCCGGCAGCCCTCGGTCCCGCCGCGACAACCGTTGTTCTCCTTGATCCCCCGGCGCAGGGCTTGCAACCCGGCGTCATTGACGTCCTGCTCGGTGCCCGGCCGGCCCGGGTGATTTACGTCTCATGCGATCCAGCGACCTTGGCCCGCGATTTGTCGCGCTTGGCCGCCGGATACGAGCTCGTCCGGGCGGCGCCGGTCGATATGTTCCCGCAGACCGCCTCGATCGAGACCGCCTGTTTGCTGACGGCCATTGCCGACTAGGGCGCGGAAGACGAAGCCGGCGTTCCCGCGGACGTCTCGAGCATGGAAAGTTCGCCGGCCGCGATCATGGCCGCCGGGGTCTGGGGATAAGAAAGGCCGATCGACTCCAAGACCGCTTTGGCCTCTCCCCGGCTTCCGCCGGTGATGAGCAGCCGGGCTTCGGCCAGCGAGGCCATGGGGGCAGCATAAGAGGACGCGTATTTTCCCGAGGCGGTGCGGAAGGCTTCCAAGGCGGCGGCATCATTTTTCTGCATTTGGCGGATTTCCCCGAGGGAAAGCCATCCGACCGGGGCCAGCGGATGTTCAGGCTGCGTTGCGACAAAGATTTCCAGAGTGGCTGCGGCCTCATCAACCTTTCCATCGGCCCGGAGAGCCTCGGCCAATCGCAGCTGCGCATTGCCGGCGGCGATCGTGCCGGGAAATTTGACCAAGACCTCGCGCCACCCCTCGGGGCCGGAGGAAGCGCTATAGAGCGTTTCCGCCGCAGTGCGCTGCTGCGACTGCCAAAAGCTCCACGCTCCGGTCGCCAGGATGAGCAGGACAACCACCACGAGTCCCCCGGCGAATTTTTTCCAATGCTCTTGCCAGAAAAGATCGCTTTCGCTCATTTCGAGCGCGGGATCGACAGCGGGCAAAAGGACAGATGGGCGGGGCGATTCCATGGCTTCAAAGGGATGCGGCAGCCCGTGCTTCGTCGGCCAGGGGCGTACTGAGGTAGCGTTCGCCGGTCGAGCAGGCTATGGTAACTATAAGTTTGCCTTTATTTTCCGGACGATGGGCCAACTGGAGCGCGGCGTGGACGTTGGCGCCCGAACTGATCCCGCCGAGGATCCCCTCCTCCTTGGCCAACCGGCGGGCCATGGCGAAAGCATCATCGTTTGACACGGTGAGTACTTCGTCGACCACGTCGAGATGCAGATTGTCGGGCACGAATCCCGCGCCGGTTCCCTGGATTTTATGAGGCCCTGGTTTGGGCGCCTCGCCCGCGCGCGTTTGAGTGATAACCGGTGAGTCCTTCGGTTCCACCGCGACAATTTTCACCCCGGACCGGCGTTTTTTCAAGACCTCCCCGACCCCCGTGCAAGTGCCGCCGGTGCCGACGGCTGAAACAAAAATATCCACTTTGCCCTCCGTGTCGTCCCAAATCTCCTCCGCTGTTGTCTTGGCGTGGATTTCCGGGTTGGCGGGGTTTTTGAACTGCTGCGGCATCCAGCCGTTCGGGGTGTTTTTGAGGATTTCCTCCGCCTTGCCAATGGCGCCCTTCATACCCTCCGGACCGGGGGTGAGCACGAGATCCGCGCCGAGCATGGCCAGCAAAGTGCGGCGCTCGAGGCTCATTGTTTCGGGCATGGTCAGAATCAGTTTATATCCCTTGGCCGCGGCGACGAAGGCTAGGGCGATACCCGTGTTACCACTGGTCGGTTCGACAATAACCATACCCTTTTGCAAAACACCCTTGGATTCGGCGTCTTCGATCATCGCCATGCCGATACGGTCCTTGACGCTGCCGAGAGGGTTGAAGAATTCGCATTTGATTGCCACAGTTGCCCCCGCGCCTTCGCTGATGCGGTTGAGCTTGACCAACGGGGTGCGGCCGACCGTTTCGACGATGTTGTTGTAGAACTTGCCCATGGGTTGCGGCGGGTGCGACGAGAATGCTTAATGTCAATCGACCGCCAAGGCAACGCCGGAGTTGGCCCTTAACGTGCCACGCGGAAGACGTGGGCCACCCGCACAGACGGGTCCAGCGCCACATAATTTCGCGCTCCGTGCCAGGTCCAGCGTTCCCCGGTGAGCAGGTCCTCGACCCCATAGTCCGCATCCCAAGCGAAGCCGTATTCCCACAGCGGCCACTCTACGGCTGCGGCCTGGGTTTGGTTAGGGTCAAGATTGATGATGACAAGCAGGAGGTTGTCTCCCGTCGCCTTGACCCCAAAAAGAACGTTATCGTTCTCCGCGGTGTGGAAACGCAGGTTGGCCAGATGCTGCAGCGCGGGGTTTTCTTTCCGGGCGTGGTTCAACCGCGTGATCAATTCCTTGATGTGGCCGGGCGCCTGCCAATCACGTTGCTTGAACTGGTATTTCTCGCTGTCGAGGTATTCCTCCCGGCCGGGCAGGGCCGCATTTTCGCACAACTCGAAACCACTGTAGATCCCGTAGACCGGGGAGAGGGTTGCGGCAAGCACGGCGCGGATAAGGAAAGGAGCACGACCCGGCTGCTGGAGAAAGAAAGGCAGAATATCCGGCGTATTGGCGAAAAGGTTCGGACGCATGTAATCCGCCGACCAAGCCGCGGTCAGTTCGGTGAAGTAGTCGGTCAATTCCTGCTTCGTGTTGCGCCAGGTGAAATAAGTGTAGCTCTGCGAGAAGCCGGCCTTGGCCAGCACGCGCATCATTTTCGGTTTGGTGAACGCCTCGCTGAGAAAAACAAGGTCGGGAAACTCGGCCCGGGTTTCCGCAATGAGCCACTCCCAGAACGCCACCGGCTTGGTGTGCGGGTTATCGACCCGGAAGGTGCGCACCCCGCGCTCCGCCCACCACAAAATCACGCTCTTCAACTCACCCCATAACGCCTTCCACTCAACGCAGTGGTAATCCAGCGGATAGACATCCTCGTATTTCTTCGGAGGGTTCTCCGCATACTTGATAGTCCCGTCAGGACGGTGGAAGAACCATTCCGGATGTTCCGCCACATAGGGGTGGTCGGGTGAGCAGTTCAGAGCGAAATCCAGCGCAATCTCCAGACCACGCTTCCGGGCCTCGCCAACCAGCCACTCGAAATCTTCCAGGGTTCCGAGTTCCGGTGCCACATCCCGATGCCCGCCGCCATGGGGGCAGCCTTGGTGCCGGTTACCGATGGCATAAGGCACGCCCGGTTCGCCCGGTTGGCATTCCAGCGCATTGTTGCGCCCTTTGCGCTTGCTTGTGCCGATGGGATGAATGGGCGGAAAGTAGACCACGCTGAAGCCCATCGCTTTGGCGTCATCCAAACGCGGCAGACAATCCCGGAAGGTCGAACCCTTATCGCCGCGCCCTTCCGCGGACCGCGGAAAAAACTCGTACCATGCGGCAAAGAGTGCTGCCTGACGCTCGACCATGATACGGCCATACGGACGAAATTCGCTACCGATCGCACGGTCTGGCACCCGAGCCATCAAGCCGGACAAACCCTTCTGCGCAGCCAGAGCCGCCGCCGCGTCACGAGGAGCGACAGCCAGAGTCTTGGCCGCTTCGCGCAAAATCTGCGCTGCGGCTTTGTCCGCCGTGCCCCGCGCGCCATGCTCCAAAAGCAGCGCTCCCTCCCGCGCCTCCGAGGTCAAATCTTCCTGCCCGCCTTCGTATTTGCGCCGAAATTCCTCCCGCCACGTTTCGTAACCATCGAGCCATGCCTGCACCGTGTATTCGCAGTCCCCGATGGTGTTGACGATAAAAGACCCGGACCAACCGTCATTGCCCTCGTGCCGCATCGGCATCTCGTGCCAACGCCTTGCTCCCCGCATCCGCCACTTGAGGGCCGCTGCGACGACATCGTGGCCGTCCTTGTAAATATCCGCCGTGATCCTCACCGGGTCGCCGACCAGGCGCTTGATGGCATAGCGTCCGCAGTCCAGCAAGGGCTGCACGTTTTCGATGACCACGGCAGTTTTCTTCATGATGGGAAAATTCGCGCCGCCTCGCGGACGCTCCGCGCCAGCGGGTGCCACTCTTCATTCTTTTCGCACAACGCGGCAAGGCGCTCGGAGGCTACAGGAATGTATTGGAGAAAGGCCGGCTTGCCCTTTTGCACGCCGAGAAACCCGTAAGCACCCAGAGCCTGCATCAGTCGCTGTCGTGCACAGGCCTCGAGCTCGGACTGCCAGATGCCAGAGTCCTGGCGTCCGGCCAGGGCGGCGTAAACCTCGGACAATTCCTGGCGCTCCTCCGTGCTGAAATCCACATAAGGATCGTAAAGAAGCGACGCGACATCGTATCCCGCCAGTCCGGCGCGCATTCCCTGGAAATCGATCAGTGTCACCTGGCCGTTCTTCACCATGACATTTTGCGATTGGAAATCGCGATGCACCAAAACACGGGGTTGTGCCGCCAACTGCCGTGCCTGCGCAGCCATCGCCACGGCGGCCCGCGCGGCAGTTGCTTTTTCCGCGCGGAGAAAGTTCCCGCAAAAGTAGTCCTGCTCCCAAAGGTACAGGTCTTGGTCGAAAGGTTCGCACAACACCTGCCGGGCATCAGCTTCGCGCAGGTCGAGCGTATGCATCCGCGCCAGCTGCGCGAGGGCCTTGCCATAAAGTTCGCGTCGAACCGTCCACGACTCCTCGCGGTGGGACCAGAGATCCTCTGGACCGGCGTCCTCCATCAGGATGCGCCGCCCTGGGGCATCATGGGCCAGCACCGCGGGCACCTGCACTCCGTGGCGATGGAGGAAATCCGCACAAGGCGCATAGCGACCATTCTCGGCTTTTTCCTCGCCATAATGCACCGCGACCAACCCTGCGGCACGGCCGGAGCCGCGCCAGAATCGGCGGTCGGAACCGCCGTGGCTGACCGGCGACCACTCACCGCCCGATGCGGCCGGATAGACCGACGCGACCCAATTGAAAATCTCTCTCATACCGCCGATCCTTCAATCCGTCCTTCGGCCAGCATACCCTCGCGCACCACGCTGTTTGCCACCGCCGCATGCGCCAGCACCTTAGAACCAGCCCACAACACCGATTGACCGACCCGCGCCCCCGGCCCCACTTCGCAGCCGGGCCCGAGCCAATTCCAGCCGGACAGTTCGGCATCGGGGGCCACCCGGCTTCCAGGCATGCGCCATGAAGGCCAGTCTGGCGGGGCCGTCGGCGGGGGGACAAGTCTGACCTCGCCGGACGCCAAATCGGCATGGATCCGCAGATATTCCCCCAGATTGCCGATGTCACGCCACTCCCCCTGATCAAGCACCACACCGGCGACCGCTTGGCCCGCGCGCAGAGCCTCCAGCCAGACGGGAACAAAAGAAACCACTCGCCCCCGGGGAAGACGTGAGAGCAACTCCGGCGCAACGACGCAGACGCCCGTGTATAAAAAACGCGGGTCACCCGAACCAAGCTCACCGCGGATATCGGTAACCCGCCCGCTCGCCACATCAAAGCCGACTTGCAAAGGTCCTCCCTTGCTCCGCAGGGCCAAAGTGCAAAGGGCGCCGCTGTGCACGTGGGCGGCAAGCAAAGCCGCCAGATCCAACTCGGCCAGGATGTCCCCGTTGTGGACCAGCACCGGACCGGGTAGCAGGAGATCCTCCACATTTTTCAGGCCGCCGGCGGTGTCCAAGAGGACCGGTTCATGGCGGAAAAACACAGGCACCCCAGCGTACTGGGAAGGCTGCGGGTATTCCGGAAAAAGACGGAGGAATTGGTCGGGCAAATGGTGCGTGTTGATCACCATGCGCTCCACGCCCGCCGCCGCAAGGCGGGCCAAAGCAAATTCGCAGAGCGGAAGGCCGCAAATCGGGACGAGCGGCTTGGGAAGCTGGTTGGTCAGCGGTTGCAGTCGCTCACCCCAACCGGCGCAAAGCACGAAGGCTGTCCGGATCGCCGTGCTCACGAGCCCACCCGTTCCTCTCCGCCGATGAGCAAGCGCATGGTGACCATTTCGGACTGCCGGAAACCGTGTTTGCGGTAAAAATCCAGCAATTTCCCCTCCCCATCCGGTGTCAACAGAGTGATGCGGACAAACTGTTTTTCCCGGGCAAAGTCGATCGCGTGATGCAGCAGGCGGCTTCCGTGACCCTGACCCCGGTGGTCGGATCGCACGACGAGATCCTCGAGCATGATGACGAATCCTCCCTCCGCGGTGCTGATGGTGAAAAGGAGGTTGATCATGCCGATGATGCGGAAATTGTTGCGCAGGACGAAAATACGGCCGCGGTTGGGTTGCTCCAAAATCAGCCGCAGCCCGCGGATCTGCTTAGCTTGGTCGGGGTGAAAATCCGGTTCCTGGGCAAAAAGATCCGCCAGCAACTCCGCGAGCAGAGGCATGTCCTCAAGGGTTGCCGGTTCGATGCGGAGCTCGGACATGAAATGTTTTTAGCGGGGAAACGGGGCGGGGGGCAAGGCGCACTGCCGCTCAGTCACGCCCGAATCTCCGGTCCAGTTCCCGCCAGGAGAATTGTAACATGACCGGGCGACCTTCCGGGTCACAGTAGGGCAGTTGGCAAGCGAGCAACTGCGCGACAAGGGCGCGCTGCTCGCGCTCGTCTTTGGCACCACCCTCGTCGAGCGCCAAGCGTGCCACCGTCCGGCGAACCGCTTCCTCGGCCGCCTGTCCGCGCAACCGCGCCGCACCCCCCGACACAGCCGCCGCGGCAAATGCCTCCATCACGCGCTGCGGATCGCGGCCAGCCAGAAAATCGGGCAAAGCCTCGACCCTCAGCGCCCGTCCACCGAAGACCTCAACGCCAAATCCGGCCTCCGCGAGAGCGGCGAGGTTTCCCTCCACGGCCTCGTGTTCTCGCGCCGGCAACTCGAAAACCGCGGGGGACAGCAACCTCTGCACCGCCACTCCTCCCCCCGCCACCCCGCGCTGCAAACGCTCGAACAAGATCCTTTGGTGCGCGGCCCGCTGATCCAAGAGCACGAGACCTTCACCACCTTCCAAAAGGAGATAGCGTCGCGATAATGCGCCAACCAGGCGGAATTCCTCGGGGATCACGCGAGGAGCCGACGTCCCGGGATCAGGCGCGGGCGCGGGCAGGACCGGACGAGGCAATTCCGGTTGGCGGGCGACGCGTAGAGGTTCGGCCCGGGGACCATGCTCGGCGGGGGGAGCGACACGCGCGGTCAGGTGAGCACGCACCGGCTGCAGCCAGTCAGCCCTAGCCTGACGCAGCGCGGCCTCCACCGCGGAGCGCAATACCTCGCGTACCTCGGCGCCGTGACGGAATCTCACCTCACGTTTGGCCGGATGCACGTTGCAGTCCACCACTTGAGGGTCCATGACCATATGGACAAAAAGCGAGGGATGGCGGCCGGGCTCGAGCATCTGGCGGTAGGCCTCGCGCAACCCGGTGGAGAGAAAAACATTCTCCACCGCACGACCATTGACGAAAAAAAACTGACGGCCACGGTCGGCACGCGTTGCACCCGGACGCGAGACGAGGCCGCTCACCCGGATGCCCTTGCCCTCCGTCCCGGGCATCTCGAGCAACGCCGCACGCGCTTCCGTCCCGTACAGATCTGCGACCCGGGAGGCGAGCGAGGCGGCCGCCGGCAACCGGTGGACTGCGCGGCCGTCACGTTGGTAATGCAGGGCCACCCCGGGGAAAGCCAGGGCGACGGTTTCCACGGCCCGATCAAGATGGGCCGCCTCCGTGGCCGCACTGCGCAGGAACTTACGCCGGGCCGGGACGTTGAAAAAGAGGGACCTCACCTCGACGGTTGTCCCCGGCGCGCAACCGGCCTCGCGAACTGCAACCATTTTGCCTCCCTTGATCACCGCTTCTGTACCAGCCGAAGCAGAGGCCTGTCGGGTGCGCAGGACGAATTCCGAAACACTGGCGATGCTGGGCAACGCCTCGCCGCGGAAGCCCATGCTCCGCACGGTGGCCAGATCCGCCGCCGAAGTGATCTTACTCGTGGCGTGACGCTCGAGCGAGAGAAGAGCATCCTCGCGATCCATGCCGGATCCGTCATCACTGACCCTGAGAAGGACAGATCCGGCACCGCGGACCTCGATTTCGAGCGACTTGGCACCGGCATCGAGACTGTTCTCCATCAATTCCTTGATCACCGAGGCTGGACGTTCCACCACCTCGCCGGCCGCCACCTGGCTGGCCACCATGTCGGACAGCACGCGTATGCTACCCACGACTCACCCCTGTCGTTTGACTTGGCTGCGGTCCATGATTTAGAGACATTGCCTCCTGCATACATGGCCCGCCCAAACGACTCAACGCCGCGCTCCCCGCTCCCCCTCGCGCCATGATCAAGCTCAGGGTCGACCGGCATCGCAGCGGAAACAGGGACAACCTCTTTGGTTGGACCATTTTTCTCCTGCTGCTCGCCATTATTGCCGGCGTCTCTTGGGTGGGCAGCTTTTACATTTTCGGACATCCTGAGAAAGCTGTCAGCTACGGCATCCTCCGCACGCTCGGGAAAATCGATGCGCCGAAACGCTTCGAATTGACCAAGGCGCCGCGTGGACAATTTCTCGACGCCAACAAACTTTTCGAGCGCTACGGCAAAATGACCCCGCGCGAACTCGAGGCAGGGAATGCCTCCCTCCTGCGCAACTACCTCCGCAATTACCAGCGCACCAAGGAATTGGTTCCTTACGTCATCGGCAACTTCAACGTCATGGGAGCCTTCCGCCTCGGTCCGAACAACTTCTTCCCCGACGGCGTTGTCGCCCTCGCCCAGTCGAAAGAAAACCCGTCCGTCCTCCTCGAACTCATCTTTCCCGCCGCCGAGGCCGATGTCGGCCAACTCGAGCGCATGCTGCGGATGGGGCTCGACCTGCCATTGGCCCGCACCCTTGATCTCTCCGCGCTGATCAATGCCCGTATCATGCCGGATGGCCGCCTTAACCTCACCGCCGTTCCCCTCCTTTACGGTAGCTATGCCTCCACCGACACCGCCGGCACCCTCAATCTGGAGCCGCCGGCCAACCTCAACATTTCAGCCGGCCTGCCGGTTCTGAACCAAGCGGCCGTTGATGAGGCGGACAAACGTTACACTGCACAGCGGAAACCCAATGGGGTGGCCATCCACTCGCCCGCCCTCATGCGCGTGCAACGCACGGAGGCGATGGACGAAAGCGCTATTCCCGTCGCGAGGGCCGAACCAGTCCGGCCAAAGCCAGTTCCCGCGGAAATCGACAGCCGGCCCGTGGCCCGGGCCCTGGCCGTCAATGCCGACGAAAGCGACGTTCCGGTCGCGAGAGCGGAGCCGGTCGACCCGGCCGACAGCGCCATTCCGGTTGCGAGGGCCGAACCCGTCGACCCCAGCACTGTCTCGGCCGCAAATCTCCAACCCTTTGCCACACCCGTTCCCGCAGCTGTCTCCGCGCTGCCCGCAGACCAATGGACCGTCTACGAACCGGGTCGCATGCCGCGCGGCCGCCTCCTCGGCATGGATGCGGCAGGCAATCTTCCGGCGGAGCTCCTTGACGGGGTGGAATATCTGGCCGGCGATTTTCAGGTCAGTGCCGCCGGCCAAAGCCGGGTTGTTCTGCGCGGCAGCGGAGGCCAACAAAACATTCGCGTCATCGTCGACTTTCCCGGTAATACGACGCCACCGGCTGAAGGTGAAACCGTGCAGCGCGACGCGCAGCGGCCGTTCCAGATCACCAACGTCGAGCGCGGGCCCGACGGACAGATCAACGTTTATGCCCGGGAAATCACCCGGCCCTGACGGACCTGCGGAAGAACTCCGCCGCCGCATCGCACAGAAAGGTCCGGTCGGTTTCGACGAGTTTATGGCCGTCGCGCTCTACCATCCACAGGGCGGGTACTACGCCTCCCGGACCAGCCGGACGGGACGGCGCGGCGACTTCTTCACCAATGTGAGTGTGGGCCCGGTCTTCGGCAAACTTCTCGCCACCCAGTTCGCCGAAATGCGAGCCCTTCTCGGGGATCCCGAAGACTTCACTCTCGTCGAGCAAGGCGCCAACGACGGCCGACTGATGGCCGACATTCTCTCCGTCTGGCCGGGCCCGACCCCGCGGATCATCATGGTCGAACCGCTGGCCAATCTCCGTGCCGTCCAGCAAAGGATGCTCGCGCCCTGGGCGTCCCGGCTGAGCCACGTCGTGCATGAAAAAGACCTCCCGCACTTCACCGGAGTCTTCTTCGCCAACGAATTGCTCGACGCTTTCCCGGTTAAACTTCTCAGCCGCATGGAAGGCACTTGGCAAGAACACCGCGTTGCTTGTCACGACACGCGCTTCGTCTTGGTGGAAACGCCTTTTGCCGGCAACCCTCCGCCAGTGCCCGCCGGGATCCCGCACTTCAAAACGGAAATTTGTCCGTCAATCGGGCCATGGACCCAAACCATCGCCGGTAAGCTGGCGCGCGGGTGGATCTTCCTCGTCGACTACGGACATCCGGCCGCGGCGCGCCATCATCCCGCCCGTGCCGCCGGGACCCTCGCCGCCTACCGCGCACACCAGCGCGTGGACGATCCGCTGGCTGAACCGGGAGGCCAAGACATCACTTCGCACGTCGACTTCACGGCCGTTGCCCGTGCCGCCGACGAGGCCGGACTCACCCTTGCCGGGTTTACCGACCAGCATCATGCATTGACCGCGCTCGCCGCCCGCACCTTTCCCGCCATGCCGGAAAAAGAACTCGCTCCCGAAACGGCTCGCGAAATGCGCGCCCTGCGCCAACTCCTCCATCCCGAAAGCATGGGCACCACCTTTCAATTCCTCGCTTTGGGCAAAAACGCGACCGACCCGCTGGCCGCTTTCCAGTTTGCCCGCGACCCGCAACACGAACTGCTCTCATGACCAGCCCGACGTATGCACAGCGCGAGGCCGCCCGGTCCCCCGACCCGAGGCGACACACCGTGATGCACCAGCGATGGGAAAATCTGCTTTTCCTTCATTGGTCGGTCGCCCCCGACCTCATCCGGCAAACCCTCCCGCCCGGACTTCACGTCGACACCTTTGATGGCACCGGTTGGCTCGGCCTCGTGCCCTTCGCCATGCGCGGGGTCCGACCGGTCGGGTTGCCTGCTATCGGACCCCTCTCGAACTTCCTCGAGCTCAATGTCCGCACCTACGTGCACGACGAGCAAGGCGTCCCCGGCGTGTGGTTCTACTCGCTCGATTGCAACCAGCCGCTCGCTGTGCTCATTGCCCGCGTTGTTTTCGGGCTGCCCTACGAGCCGGCAAAAATGCAGGCCGATTTCGGACCTCTCATCGATTACCGCTCCACCCGGCGCGGCACATCGGAGGAAGCCCGTTTTGTCTGGCAGCCGGAGGGCACATCTCGGGTTGCCGCACCCGGCAGCCTCGAGTTTTTCCTCCTCGAACGTTACCATCTTTATGCCGGCCGCAGCCGACGAGTCTTCCGCGGCACCGTGGCTCATTCCCCTTACAGATTTCGCACGGCCAAGATCGACCAACTCTCCATCCTCCCCGCCACATTGGCGGGTTTTGGAAACCTTGAGCTCCAACCCCGCCACACGTGCTGCGCGGACGGTGTTGCCGTGCGTATTCTCGGGCTGGAACGATTGCCATGAAGCTCCATGGTATCCATCACGTAACCGCCATCACGGCGCGGGCCGGCGACAATCACGAGTTTTACACCCACCGGCTCGGCATGCGCTTGGTCAAGAAAACGGTCAACCAAGACGATGTCTCCGCCTACCATCTCTTCTACGCCGATGGCACAGGCACGCCGGGCACCGATCTCACCTTCTTCGACTGGCCCGCCGCGCGGGAACAACACGGCACCGCGGGCGTTGCCTGCACCGGTTTGCGGGTGGATACCAGAGCCACGCTCGAATGGTGGCACCGCCGCCTCAAGCCGCCGCATGGAATCACCGGGCGGGATGGACGCCAGGTGCTCGACTTTGAAGACCCTGAAGGTCAACGCCTCTGCCTCGTCGCGGACGCAACCGGCAATGAAAGCACACCGTGGGGACAGAGTCCCGTTCCGCCGGAACACCAGATCCGCGGCCTCGGCCCCATCTGGCTCAAAGTCCCGCAATTTGAAGATACCGACTTCGTTTTCCGCGAAGTCCTCAACTTCCGCCCCGTCCGTACTTACGAGCTGAAGGGCCGTGATGCCCACGTCTACCAAATCGGCGGCGCGCCCGGGGCGGCGGGCGAACTCCACCTCCTGGTCGAGCCCGGCGCCCGGGTGGTCCGCCAAGGTGCCGGCGGAGTGCATCATATTGCCCTCAGGACCAGTTTGGCCGATCACCACGCATGGGAGAAACGCTTGAGCGATGCCGGCATCCTCCATAGCGGTCCGGTGGACCGTTTCTGGTTTCGCAGCCTCTACTTTCGCGAACCCAACGGCATCCTCCTCGAACTCGCCACCGACGAACCCGGCTTCACCGCCGACGAATCGCTGGACAGCCTTGGCCAAACCCTGTCCCTTCCCCCGTTTCTCGAGCCCCGCCGGCGTGAAATCGAAGCGGGACTCCGACCCCTGTAAGCCGTCCCGTCCCTCCCCGTCCTTGTCCCGGCCGGACCCTCCCACTACGATCCGTCTGCCATCATGCCCAAAGACGTCCAACAACAGCGTATGGAAAAAATCGTCAGCCTCTGCAAACGCCGCGGCTTCATTTTCCAATCCTCCGAAATCTACGGCGGCCTCAACGGCTTCTGGGACTACGGCCCGATGGGCGTCGAATTGAAGCGCAACCTCAAAGACTTCTGGTGGCGCCGCAATGTCCACGAGCGCGAGGACATGGTCGGCATGGACGGCTCCATCATCATGAATCGCGCCGTGTGGAAAGCCAGCGGCCACGAGGAGACTTTCAGCGATCCGATGGT
>CAMBSX010000049.1 GCA_945870655.1 Chthoniobacter flavus
CGCGGTTCGAGCAGGTGCAATCGACCTTTTTGGGCCTCGACGGCCTTCTCCATGTCATCCAGCCGTTCGCCAACTACGCCTACGTCAATAATGCGGGGCTGGCCCCCGACCAGATCCTGCAGTTCGACCGTGTTGTGCCCTCGGCGCAGCTGCCGTCGCTCAACTTCCCGCAGTTCAACATGATCGACGGTATCGACACATCCAACCTGATCCGCGTCGGCGTCCGCAACCGGCTGGTCACCCGTCGGGATGACGGCAACCACGAGTGGTTCGCCCTGGAGACTTTTCTCGATGTGAACTTCGACAATCCTTACCTCGACGACCCGGGACAGTTCTCCAACCTCTACAACAACTTCGCCTTCTCTCCGGTTCCCTGGTTCACCGCCGGCGCCACCACGCAGTTGCCCATCTCCGACGGAGGCTTCACCGACGTGAACTCCTACCTCAACTGGCAGCCGGTCGACGATTTCTCCTTCTTTGTCTCCCAGCGTTTCATCGAAAGCAGCCCCTATTTCCAGAACGACAGCCAGGCTTCCGTCGGGGGTTATTGGCGGGTCGACGAGAACTGGGCGGTGAGCGCGGCGACGCGCTATGACGTGACCTTCGGCACCTGGGATATCCAGCGTTACATGGTGCACCGCGACTTGAGCTCTTGGCTCATCTCGGCGGGTTTTCTCATCACGGACAACAGCGCGACCTTCAACAACCAGACGAGCGGCGAGGTAGGGGTGGGTGTGCTCCTCATGGTGACTCTCAAGGATGCGCCGAACATCAATTTGCCACTGGCTTTCGACGTGCTCGGCAACCAGCAGCAGGGTCAGCAGTATTGATGCAGGCGACCATCACCACGGCAAAAAGCCCCATCGCCGTTTTCGATTCCGGGATCGGTGGCCTCACGGTGGTCAGCGCTCTGCGCCGCGAGTTGCCCGCCGAAGACATTGTTTACCTCGGCGACACCGCGCGCGTGCCTTACGGCGGGAAATCGCGTGCCACGATCGAACGCTATAGCGAGGAAATTGCCGCCCTGCTCGTCGGGGAGGGGGCAAAGATGGTGGTGGTTGCCTGCAACACGGCTTCGGCCCTGGGCCTGCCGCGACTCCGGGAGGTGCTGAGCGTTCCGGTCGAAGGAGTGATCGAACCCGGGGTGGAAGCCGCCTTGGCGGCCACCGCAACCGGCCACGTTGCCGTGCTCGGCACCAAGGCCACGATCGGCAGCGGGGCCTACGCGCATGCCCTGCAGGCGGCCCGGCCCGGCATCCGTGTCACCAGCTTGGCCTGCCCGCTGCTTGTCCCGCTGGTCGAGGAGGGACTTTTCGACGACGCACTGACCGATGCAGTGCTCCACCGTTACGTGGCCGCACTCCGGGGTAGCGACGCCGATGCGCTGGTCATGGGTTGCACGCATTACCCCTTGCTGACCGGCGCCTTGGCCCGGGCGGCGGGGCCGGCCATCACCTTGGTGGACTCCGCCGCAAATTGCGCCCGCACCGTGGCGCGCCGTCTCGACCAACTTGGTTTGCGCGCTCCCTCCGGCCGCACGGGCACACTGGACCTCTCTTTCACCGATCCTCCGGACAACTTCCTCCAGGTGGTCCGCCTCGCCCTGGGCCTCGAGGCCGGAGAGGTGAGGTTGCGCCAGGTGCCGCCGCTCGCTCAGTAAACCGACTCGCGCACGCGCTTGCCCCGCGGCAGGGGTTCTTCACCGAGAAATTCGTGGTTGTCCGAAAGGCGATAGAGGCCGACCCGCAACCATCCCAGGGCCGTGGGAGCGAGGTTGTCGAAAAGCTGGGACGCGCGAACGTAAAGCCAGACCGCAGCGGCCAGTTCGCCCAGGGAGGCGATGGCCGCCACGGCCGCCGCCCAACCCGCAACCGACTCGGTGGTCAAGGACCACTGTGCCGGCCAGGCAATGGCCGCCGGCCATGTGACCGTAGCCACCAGAACCGCCAGGCCGATCTTCCGCCCGAGTCGTCGGCGCGCGGCTGGCCAGTAGAATCTCTCCGGCGGCAGCGGGCGGCGACGTGCCGAGGCAAATTCGAGGTGCGTGCGGCGCATAAGGAGGCGACTGCGCCACCACGCCCAGACCGGCACGGTCAGCACGGCAACCAAAAGAGTCGGGGCGGCGGCCAACCCGGCCAGATACTGCAAGGCCGTGATGGCTAACCAAGCGAAAAAAGCGATGATGAAAAGGAGTTCAAGCACGGCAGCTACTGCACCACGTCATGGTCCCGCGCGCAAGGGCGCGTCCGGACCGCCTCAAGCGGCGACCGCTGTTTCCGCGCCCGATGGTTGGACAACCGGGACGGGTGCCACGAGTTGTTGGCCGCCGAATTTGCTGCAGAAAAATTTGGCCGACGGGGTCCCGGGGCGGGCCAGGCCGACTGCTTCGGTCAAACCGCGCGCGCGCAGTGCTTCCAAGGTGGCATGGAGCAAAGCGCCGCCGATGCCGCGGTTGCGGTATTCGATGAAAACGCATGGACCGGTGACAAGATGAATCCCGTCCGCCGGCTCCGGATCGTAGGCCGAGGCGGCAATCACGCGGTTTCCGTGAAGGACAAAAAGACAGGTCGCTTCCCCCTCGAAGCTCCGCCGCAGGCCTGGCAAAATGGTCTTGATGATGTGCTTGGCGCACCCGCTCCAGTCCGGATCCAAATCGTAGCTGGCTTGGACCACCCGCACGGCGAAATCCAATTCCTGCTCACCTGCCGGACGCAAATTGAAAGGTGCGGGGACCGGTGCCGAACCGGGCTGTAAGTCGGCCAACTTCCACCGAAAACGGTTCAACACGGCGGGCTTGGATGGAATGGGCATGAGAAATGGATCGCGCGATGCTTTTTGGCTTGGTTCGGAGGCGCGGCCCGCAGAGGGGTGATGGCCATGCCGAACCCGTCCGTTTGAGATGGTCACGGCAGCCGAACCGCCTTCAATAATCAAAATAGCAAGGCCTTATCTTGAGTCAATGGGATTCCCCGGGTAGCCGGGAAAAAACTGCCGCAAAACGGTGCGGTAAACTTCCTGCTTCATCTTGGGGGCCAGATGGACGGGAAAGTCGTCCACGTCCACCCAGCGGAGGGCAGAAAACTCCCCGCAGGTCCCGCTGAGGTCCGGCTCGGGGGGCGTGGCCGCAATCAAAGAACAAAGAAAATAGAACTGCTCCTGGCCGTCGAACCCGCGACGGTCAGGGCCGGCGGGAAAATCGTATCGGTGCGGACCGCTCCGCGCGGTAATCCGGTAAGCATCGGCGGCAATCCCGACTTCTTCGCGGACTTCCCGGCAGAGCGCCTCCTGCGGTGACTCGCCCCGGTCGACCCCCCCCTGGGGGAACTGCCAGCTCTCGGGGAAATCCGCGCGCTGCCCGATGAGGACAAGGCCGTCCGACCTTTGCAGTATCGCCGCAACGTTCGGGCGGTAGCACTTGTTCACGCCCGGCATTTTGCCCTGCGGGCCGGATGGCGGCAAGCGACCGATGCATTGTCAAACGCGGGGCGCGCGATAGCTTCAGCGACTGGTATGGCGGAATTCTGGAAAAAAAGCCTCGGGATGGGTCTCGGAGCAGGTTTGCTCGGGGCCGCGGTTGTCGCCTTGCGTCGGGGTCTGCGTCCCTTGCCCCAACCCTCGCTGCCGGACATCATCTCCCCTGCCGTCTTTGCGCGCCGCGTGCAGCGGACCACCCGCGGACAGCTTGTTTATCACGTGAGCGGCGAGGGGGAACCGCTGGTCTTTCTGCACGATTTTTTTCCAGGTGCCGCCTCCTACGAGTGGTCCAAAATCTATCCTCTTTTTGCTTCCACCCACCGCGTGCTCGCGCCCGACTGGATCGGCTTCGGCGAGAGCGAGCGCCCCGACCGTCCCCTCCGGGCCGAGGATTATGCTCGTTGCCTCCACGAATTTTGCCGCGCCACCTGCGGGGGCAAAAGGCCGGTGATTGTCGCCTCGGGCCTCGGTGCCGCCCTGGCCTGCCTGGCCGCCGCGCAGCATCCGGAGTTTGTCGCCCGGCTCATCCTCTTCCATCCCGCCGGCACGGACCACTGGCTCCAACCTTGGGCTCCCGCTCCAGTGCGCGCTGCAGCTTGGACCCGTTCCGGGCGTCGTTGGATTTACGCGAACTATCTGGCCCGCCCGGCCTGCCTCGAGCGCTGGCTCGACGGACGCCGCAGTGACGCGGGTGATCTAGACTTGGCCGAACCCGTGTCGGTCTATTCTTCCTTCGCCCGGCAATATGGCGCCGGCTTGGCCGTGCAACGCATTCTTTCGGGCCGCTTCCAAACCACCGCCCTCCCGCGCTTGTCCGAGGTCTGTGCTCCGGTCACCGTCTGGTGGCCCGGTTGCCGCGCGAACAATCCCCCTGAATCCGCGCTGCAGCCCGGGTCCCAGGTGCGCTTGGACTGGCTCGATGACTGTGGTCCGCTCGCCCCCTTGGACCGGGTGGATGACCTCACGGCACGCTTGCAGGTGGAACTTTTTCAGCCTGTCCATATGGCGAGGAGACCGAAGGGTGATTGACATCCTCCCCGGCGCCGGGCCATGCTCTCCCTTCGTCTTTATCCCAACCGGCTTATGTCCAACACTGAAGTAATCCTTACCGCGCACATCCCGAGCCTCGGTGCCGAGGCAGACGTGGTCAAAGTTCGCCGCGGCTACGCCCGCAATTTTCTCATTCCTCGCGGCATGGCCCACGAGGTCACTCCCGCTTCACTGCGCATGACCGACTCGCTCAAAGCCCGCCGCGCCGAGCGCGAAGCAGCGGAACTGAACGAGGCCAACAACCTCGCCAAGCGCCTCGGCAAATTGAAGCTTTCCTTCGTTCTCGAGACCGGCGAAAGCGGCAAGGCTTTCGGGGCCATCACGGCCAAGGACATTGCCGACCGCGTCAAGGCCGAATCCGGTCAGGAAATCGACCGCCATCGCATTGCCTTGGAACGTCCGATCAAAGAAACCGGCGAGTTCACGGTCAACGTCCGCCTTCATTCCGACGTCCAAGCCGGCCTGAAACTCACCGTCACTGCGAAGAACGCAAAAGCGCCCGCCGCGGCCGATGATGAGGGCGACCGCGAGGGGGAATCGCGTCCGCGTGGCCGCACGGCCCGCCGCGAAGAAGAGACCGGCGCCTGAGTTGTTCACAGGTTGTTGGTGAGGTTGTTCCAAGCTCGGACTTTTCTTTTTTGGCCGTCCGGACGGTCCGCGTTTGACCGGCCAGCCATGCCGGTCCCACAATGACCGTTCGCATGACCCCGCCGGTTGACCTGACAGCGCCCGCCGCTCGCCGTACGCCAGCGCCGCGCCGCAATGGCGCGGCCAAAGCTCCGGGTGCCGCGCCCGATGCCCATCGTCCGCTGCCGCAGAATGTCGAGGCGGAGAGGGGGCTTCTCGGATCCATTCTTCTTTCGCCGCGCGAGGTGCTCAACGATTGTGCCGAGCAGATCACCGAGGAGGCATTTTACTCGCCGGCCCACGGCACCATTTTCCGGGTGCTGGTTGAGATGTGGTCCGCCAACCAACAGATCGACGTAATCACGCTGACCAACCGCCTGCGCGACCTCAACGTTCTCGATGTCGTGGGCGGCCCCGGGGCGGTCACCGAATTGTTCGGCTTCGTGCCCACTGCGGCCAATGCCCCGCACTACCTCGACATTGTGTTGGAGAAGTCTCTCCTCCGCCGCATGATCATGGCCTGCACCTCGTCCGCGGCGCGTTGCTACGAGGAACAAGGGGATGTTCCGCAATTACTCGATGACGTGGAGCGCGAGATTTTCACCATCGGGGAAACACGCTTCCGCAAAACGGCGCCCGACATGCGCGACGAAGTCTTTGCCGCGCTGGAAAACATCGAGAAAATGTACCAACAGCGGGGACGGATCAGCGGGCTGGCCACCGGATTCACCATTTTCGACCAGATGACCGACGGTCTGCATCCCGGCGAGATGATCATTGTCGCCGCGCGTCCATCGATGGGCAAAACCGCCCTGGCCATGAACATCGTCGAACACGTCGCCCTCAATCTGGAGGAGCCGAAACCGGTCGGCGTCTTCAGCTTGGAAATGAGCACGCAACAGCTCGTGCAGCGCATGCTCTGTTCCCGGGCGCGCGTCAACATGAAGAAAATCCGTTCCGGCATGCTGGCCCGCGCCGAACACGGGAAGCTGAACGACGCGGCCGCGGCCCTGAGCGAAAGCAGCATTTTCATCGACGACACGGCCAGCCTCACCATCCTCGAATTGCGGGCCAAAGCGCGTCGCATGCGGGACCGCCACCGTATCGAATTGATCGCCATCGACTACCTGCAGCTGTGCCGCTCGACCTCCCGCCGCGGACAGGACAACCGCCAGATCGAAATTGCCGAAATTTCCTCCGGCATCAAGGCCTTGGCCAAGGAACTCGAGATCCCGATCATCGTTCTGGCCCAGCTCAACCGGCAGCCCGAACAGCGCGGCGGCGGCAAGCCCCGCATGTCCGACCTGCGCGAATCCGGCTCCCTCGAGCAGGACGCGGACGTTGTCGCCCTGCTGGTCCGCCCGGAAGTTTACGAGGAGGACGAGGACGCGAGGTCTGAGCTGGCCGGCA
The DNA here is from genome assembly GCA_945870655.1 of Chthoniobacter flavus. Taxonomy (GTDB): domain Bacteria; phylum Verrucomicrobiota; class Verrucomicrobiia; order Chthoniobacterales; family JACTMZ01; genus JACTMZ01. The sequence goes on from CAMBSX010000049.1 coordinate 6,562, forward strand.
AAGCCGAGCTTCTCATCGCCAAACAGCGCAACGGGCCGATCGGAGAAATACCGCTCACCTTCATCAAGGAGTACACGCGTTTCGAGAACGCCGCGTTCGAGCGTCCCTCCGGCTCGGAAGAATAAAGACGCTCTACTCCGCGAAGTGGTGCTCCAGTGCGGCGAGGGTTCGCTCGAGAGGCAGGCCGACCACATTCGAGCGGCAGCCCTCGACCGACTCGACCAGCATTTCACCGCGTTCCTGCAGCGCATAAGCCCCGGCCTTGTCGAGCACCTCGACCGTGGCGAGGTATTCTTCGATCACTTCCTGGCCGATCGGGCGGAAGCGCACGCGGGTCACCTCGTGGAATTCCACCTGCTGCCGTGATGCCATCCTGACCAGATGCACTCCCGTAGCCACCTCGTGCGTCCTTCCGGACAATTCCCGCAGCATGGCCCGGGCCTGGTCATGGTCGGCCGGCTTGCCCAGCGCGCGGCCCCCGAGCCAGACGAGCGTGTCGGCCCCGAGCACCACCGCGTGCGGGTGCCGCGACGCGACTTCAAGTGCTTTGGCGCGGGCGTTGGTCGCAACCAACGCGGCTAACCCCAGCGCGTGGTCGCTCTCTTCCGCACCCTCCGCAGGGTCGACGGAAAAGCGGACGCCGGCGGACCGCAACAATTCGCTCCGTCGCGGCGAAGCCGAAGCCAGGACGAGGGGCGGGCCGCTCAATAGAATTCGCCGTCTTCGGCAAACCCGGAGTCGTGCCGGATTGTCTCGAGGCGGCGGCGTGTGCGGCGCCCTTCGCCCAGTTCGCGGTTGACGCGCACCCCCGCACCGATGAGCAGCGGAACGGTGGCCGCCAGTCCGGCCAGCAGCACGACAACACCTACCCGCTGCCGGGCACCCTTGCCGAGTTGGTCGGCGACCAGCAGTCCGGCTCCCACGCCGACGGCCATTTCAGCCGCGGCGGCCAGGGAGGTGGCGGAAAGATTGCGCGAAAGCCTGTCGAGGATGTTTGCCATTGCCTACGTCCCTTACTCCAACTGCCGGCTTCTGGCAACTGCAACCGGCAGAATTCTGTGGTCGGGGATTGCGCCCGGCGCGGCAAAATCGTCTCATCCCCCCATGGCCGACAACCTTTATGCCCTCATTCTCGCCGGCGGCAGTGGCGAGCGGTTCTGGCCCTACAGCCGCCGCGTGCGTCCGAAGCAACTGCTCAAACTTTTTTCCGACCAAACCATGCTGGAGGAAACCATCGCCCGTCTCGGCACGGCCGTTCCTCCGGAACGGGTCTTTGTCCTGACCAACCGCGAGCAGGAGGCAGCTGTCCGCGCCGCTTGTCCCGGTCTGCCCGCGGAGAACATTGTCGCCGAGCCCGCCAAGCGCGATACCGCACCGGCGGTCGCCCTCGGCGTCGGTCTCATCCTGCGGCGCGACCCTCAGGCGGTCATGGCCGTGTTGCCCGCCGACCACCTGATCCAGGACACAGCGGCCTTCCGCCGCGATTTGCTGGCTGGCGCCCGTGCGGCCGCGGATTCCGGCGCGTTGTTGACCATCGGGATCAAGCCCACATGGGCCTGTCCCGGCTTCGGCTACATCGAGCAGGGCAAGCGCGTCTCCGATGATGAGCCTGCCATTTACGAAGTGAAGCGCTTCCGGGAAAAACCCGATGCCGCCCTGGCCGAGTCTTTCCTCAAGCAGGGCAATTTTCGGTGGAATGCCGGAATGTTCATCTGGTCGATCCCCACCATCATGGGCGAACTGACCACCCAGGCGCCCGAGTTGGCCGCCTTTGTCTCCCGCCTGTGCGCGGCCGATGACCCGGCGGCCTTGCTCGCCTCCGACTTTCCCCTCCTGCCCAAAATTTCCGTCGACTATGCCATCATGGAAAAGGCGGCCCGGGTGCTCGAACTCGAGGCCGGTTTTGACTGGGACGATGTCGGCAGTTGGGTCGCGGTGGCCAAATACTTGCCCGTCCACGAAGGGGACAACGCCGCCAACTGCCCGCTCACCTCCCACGATGCCTCGCGCAATATCGTTTTCTCGGGCGGGAAGAAGCACGTTGCGCTGGCCGGCGTGCAGGACCTCATCGTCATCGACACCGGTGATGCCCTCCTCGTCTGCCATCGCAGCGAGGCCGAAAACATCAAGAAACTCATCCCGCACATTCCGGCGGAACTGCAGTGACCCCGACTCCTCTCATGAGCCGCACCATGGCAGTCGACCTCGGCACTGCGCGCACCGGCATTGCGGTGAGCGACGAACTCGGCATGCTCGCGCAGCCGTGGAAAACACTGCCCGGCGGCGAGGCCGCCCTCGAGGCGGTGGTGGCAGCGGCGGGGGAAATCCAACCCGGGCGCATCCTTGTCGGTCTGCCCCGCAACATGAACGGCACGTACGGCCCCGCGGCCGAAAACGCCCGCAGTTTCGCCGAAAATCTCCGGACCCGCGTGGCCTGCCCGGTGGACTTGTGGGACGAGCGGCTGACCACCGTCGCCGCCCAGCGCGCCCTGCGTGAAAGCGGACGCAAAGCACGTGATCAACGCGGGGTGGTGGATCAGGTGGCCGCGCAAATTCTCCTCCAGAGTTGGCTCGACCGCGCCCCATGCGACTTAAGTTGACCTTGGCTTACGACGGCGCCGCCTTCCGCGGTTGGCAAAGTCAGACCGGTGGGGGCGCCGTGCAGGACGTCTTGCAGGAAACTCTCACCCGTCTGGCCGGCGGCCATAAGGTCCACGTCCATGGTTCCGGCCGCACCGATGCCGGGGTCCATGCCCTCGGCCAGGTCGCCCATGCCGATGTGCCGGAACAGCGCCCCGAGCCTGCCTTCTGGCAACGCGCGCTCAACGCCACGCTGGCTCCTTCCATTCGTGTGATGAATTGCACCCGGGCCAAGGACGATTTCCACGCCCGTTATTCCGCCACCGGAAAAATTTACGACTACCTTCTCTGGACCGGTCCGGTGCTGCCGCCGCATTGGGCCGCGCGCGCCTGGCACGTTATTCCTCCTCCCGATCCCGCTGTGCTGCGCCGGGCGGCCAAGATCCTCGCCGGACGCCATGACTTTAGCGGATTCGCGGCCAACCGCGGCACGCCGGTCAAGGATGCCCGGCGCCATCTCCGCCGGATCAGCGTTTCGGGCAACGGGCCCGTCGTCCGCTTGCGCTTCGAAGGCGACGGTTTTCTTTACCGCATGGTCCGCATGTTGGCCGCTGCCATGGTCCGCGTCGCCCAAGGCAAGGCCACGGAGGCCGACCTCCGGGCGCGCCTCGCCGGCAAGGAAACGGACCTGCCGCGTATCGTCGCGCCGTCCGACGGCCTTTATCTCGTGCGTGTTGCCTACGCCCGGTCCGGGTCGCAATCGGGTTGAACTTCCGCCGGTCGCGCCATTAGCTTCATCCCGTGCGTGTCGCGCCCGCTTTCCTCATCACCCTCGGGCTTTTGCTTCTCGCGGCGTACGTCGCCCCAGCACAAATTTCCGCGGAGGAGCAGCGCAAGCGCGATCTCTTCCTCAAGGCGCGCGAGTCGATTGAACCGGTTCCCGTCGCCACCCCGACGCGCCCGCCCGTCCGCCCGCAGCCGCGCCCGCGCCCGGTGGATGAATCCGTCGAGCAACTCCTCCAGCCGATCAAGCTCCCGCCACCCCGTTCGACCCCTCCGCCCAAACCCCGTCCAAAGCCTACGCCCGAGCCGCGGGCTACGCCAAAAGCCAAAGTCACCCCGCCACCCCGCGCGACACCCGTGCCGCCCGCGGCCGGACGCGCCGACGATTTTGTTTTGCCTCCGGCCCGGGACAGTTCGTCCGACGTGATCAAGCTCCCGCCGCCTCGGTCCGCACCCACGCCCCGAGCCGGACGCGAGTCTGCGGCAGAGGCTCCCGCCGCGCCCATCGTGGTCGAGAAGTCCGGGCAGGAGGATGAGCAGGGAATGGCGCCGGTCCCGGAGCGCGAGCGCCGGGGTTGGTTCGGGTGGGGCGGCGGTCCGCGTCACCGGTACCTCACGCGCAACGTGCGCGCCGCCATCGACCGCGCTCCGGTCAAACGCGGTCGCTGGCAATACGTCATTGTGCACAACAGCGGCACGCGGCAGGGCAATGCGCGCATTTTCGCCAATTACCACAAAAATGTCCGCAAAATGAAGAACGGGCTGGCCTACCACTTTGTCATAGGCAACGGCACCTCTTCCGGCGACGGCGAGATCGAAATCGGCCCGCGCTGGACCGCCCAGATCAATGGCGGCCACGTGGCCAGCGACTACCTCAACAACATCGGCATCGGCATCTGTTTTGTCGGCGATTACAACCGCGATCTTCCGACCAAAGCCCAACTGGCCGCGCTGGAGGAGCTGATCAAATACCTCCGCAAGCGGGTCGGCCGGAGCAAAGGGCGCGTGCTCATCGTCAAGGCGCACCGCGAAATCAACCCGAAGCCGACCGACTGCCCGGGCAACCGCTTTCCCTACAGCTGGATGCGCCGCACCTTCTGACCATGCGCCTCGGGATCACAGGGGCCTCGGGCTTCATCGGCGGGCAAGTGGCCCGACTGGCCGTGGCGAGGGGATGGGAAGTCGTCCCTTTCTCCCGCCAGCCGCGCGACGCGCGCACCCGCCGCCTCGTGCCGGGTGAACCGGCCGATGTCGACGGACTTGATGCCGTCCTGCACCTTGCCGGTGAGCCGGTGGTCGGTCGTTGGACACCCGAAAAGCGCCGTCGTATCATGGACAGCCGCGTGATGGGCACACGCTCGGTGGCCGAGGGTTTCGCCCGCGCCGCGCACCCGCCTCGGGTTCTCGTCAGCAGTTCGGGCATTGGTTACTACGGCGACACAGGCGACCGCGAGGTCACCGAAGAGGCCCCGCCCGGCCGCGGCTTCCTCGCCGAGGTCTGCCGCGCCTGGGAGAAGGAAGCCATGGACGTGCGGAACGCCCGCGTTGTCGTCCTACGGATCGGGCTCGTTCTCGGCCGCGGGGGCGGGACCATGCAGCGCCTCCTGCCCGTTTTCCGCGCCGGGCTGGGCGGGCGGCTCGGCTCCGGCCGGCAATGGATGTCATGCATTCACGTCGACGACATCGCCGGGCTCGCCATGTGGGCGATCGGGCAGGAAGGTTTGGTTGGTCCGGTCAACGCGGTGATGCCCCGCCCGGTGACCAATGCCGATTTCACCCGCCTGCTGGCCGGCGCGGTCCACCGCCCGGCCATTCTGCCCGCGCCGGCTTTCCTCCTCCGCACGGTCCTCGGTGCCATGTCCTCCCTCCTCCTTGACAGTTCGCGCGTGCGTCCGGGCGTGGCGGAACAACGTGGTTATGCCTATGAGTTCGGCAACGTGGCGCAAGCCCTCGACGAAGTCGTGCGCTGATAATTGGCCTTGTCGCCCCGCGGCGAAGAACAAACCATGGCCAGCCCATGCCCTCGCGCCCGCCCCTGATCGATCTTCACCGCCATCTTGATGGCAGTATCCGCCTGGCCACCATCCTCGACCTCGGCCGGCAGCACGGCATTCCTTTGCCCGGGGACACCCTGGAGGAACTCAAGCCGCATGTCGTGGTCAGCACACCGCAGCCCGGTCTGGTCGAGTTCCTGGCCAAGTTCCGGTGGATGACCGCGGTGCTCGCCGATTACGACGCCTGCCGGCGTGTGGCCCGCGAAAATGTCGAGGATGCGCAAGGCGAGGGGATCCGTTACCTCGAGTTGCGTTTCAGTCCGCTCTTCATGGCCGACGCCCATAATCTTGATCCTTCCAAAGTCACCGCCGCGGTGATCGAGGGCGTGCGCGAGGGGGAAGCCGCCACCGGGGTGAGAGCCAACCTTATCGGCATCCTCACCCGCACCTACGGTCCGACCCGCGCCCGGCGCGAACTCCGGGCCCTCCTCGACCACCGGGAGGAAATCGTCGCGCTCGATCTGGCCGGCGATGAAGGGAATTGGCCGGGCGAACTTTTTGTCGGGCACTTTCAAGAAGCCCGCGACGCCGGTTGGCAGGTCACCGTGCATGCCGGGGAGGCGGCCGGAGCAGGGAGCATTGTCACCGCGATCGACCAGCTGGGCGCGACGCGTATCGGGCATGCCGTGCGCGCCGCCGAAGATCCCGCCGTCATGGACCTGCTGCGCCAACGCCGCATTGGCATCGAGGCCAATTTGACCAGCAATGTGCAAACCAGCACGGTGCCGGACTACGCCGCCCATCCGCTGAAAAAGTTTCTCCAGGCCGGTCTCCTCGCCACGATCAATACGGACGATCCCGGCATCAGCGGCATCGACTTGCCTCATGAACTCGACATCGCCGCGCCGGCCGCGGGCTTGGATGAAGCGCAGATTGGGCAGGCGCTGGAAAACGCCTGGGAGATCGCCTTTTTGCCGCCCGGCGAGAAGGCGCTTCTGCGGGTTTGAGTCCGGCCCGCGCCGGAGCCCCGTTTTTCCGCGCTGGAAAACCGCCGCGATCGGGTCCTTAATGGCAGGAGATGAAAGTCACGACCGCTCTTCTCCTTGCTGCGGTGCTGCTCACGGTGCCGGCCTCGGGGCAAAGTGCCCAACTCACCGCTTACCAAGCTCTGCGCACCGTGGAACGCGAAAAGGGCGGGGGCTGGCTGGATCGGCTGCTCGAAATGCGCGGGGTCGACGGCGATCCGCAGCCCGTGCGTTGGTTGCTCACCTTTCGTGATGACAACGCGCGCGGCGGGGTGCGCGAGTTCGCCGTGACCGCGCAGGGTGTCACCAGCGAACGCACGCCGGTGCGTGCCGCCGGGTCCGGCGCGCCTTCGGTCATGGTTTCGGGCTCGCTCAATCTGGATTCGAGCGGCGCCTTCGCCGCGGCGAACAAGCAGGCAGCCGCCGCAAAAGTCGGTTTCCACTTCCTCAACTATCTGCTGCAAAACTCCCAGGGCGCTCCGGTTTGGCTGGTGCAACTCTATGACACAGCCGGCCTCGAGGTCGGCAAGATGGAAGTCTCCGCGAAAAATGGCGGCATTGTCTCGCGCCTGCGCACGCCTCAAGCGGAGACCGCCAGCCCTGCCGGCACCGCGAGCGGGCCGGTCACCTCTCCACCGGTTCCCACTGGCGGCACCTTCGGTGACCGTTGGGTGGAGGGCGGGGGACTCGTCGGCCACGTCAGCCGTTGGGGGGAGAAGTCTTGGGACGCCACCACAAACACGGCGGTGCGCGTCGGCGACAGCATCAGTGCTTTTTTTATCGGCCGTCCGGAACAACCACCGGCCCCCCGGAACTGACCATGCCCGAAAGTTCATCCCTCATCATCGTGCTCTTTGTCGTCGGGTTTGCCCTCGTCGCGGCCGAAGTATTCCTGCCCGGGCTCATTCTCGGGACGATCGGATTGCTCTGCCTCATCGCTTCGGTCGTCTTGGTTTTTTCGCAATACGGCACCTCGGCCGGCGTGCTCGCGGCTTTTCTGGTCGCAGGCCTCAGCTTTGTCGGATTCATCGTGTGGCTCAACCTCTTCCCGCGCACGTTCATCGGGCGCCGCCTCATGCTCCGGGCTCGCCAACCGGCCGACCTCACCGCGGCGGCCCACCAGACGATGATCGGGGTCACCGGCGAAGCCCTCACGCCCCTGCGCCCCTCCGGCACGGCGCAAATCAACGGGAAACGTGTTGATGTCACGGCAGTTGGCGACTTTCTGGAGTCGGGCGAACAGGTCGTGGTGATCGCGGCCGATGGCATGCGGGTGGCCGTGCGGCGAAAAGATGGTTTGGTGTCCGCTCCCC